>JBEICB010000035.1:0-31692 GCA_040373655.1 Pirellula sp.
ATCGCCAGGAAAATCTCCACCGTCTGGCGAGCGGTGGCTACGGGCGACGGTGGCTACGGGCGACGGTGGCTACGGATTTCGGTAGCTACGGGTTGCCGTGGGTGCGCGGAGAGAGCGCTAATGGTAGCCATCCGCTGCCAAGCGGTGGACATTACCAGGAAAATCTCCACCGTCTGGCGAGCGGTGGCTACGGGTTACGGTGGCTACGGGTTACGGTGGCTACGGACGGCGGTGGCGACGGATTTCGGTAGCGACGTGTTGCAGTGGGTGCGGGCATGCGGTGGCTATGGGGAACGGTTGGTTTTCTGGCATTGACATAAAGGTTGCTATGAATGCCAATTACTTGCTTCATCTGTGAATTATTGAAAACAAGGATACCCAATGCCTCCTGAACCACCTACTTCGAATACCCTGCCACCGAGGGATGCCCACGAACGCGGTCTACACCGAATCATGACAATGGGGGGGGAATACGGGACTCGCAACTACACCGTCAAACACGTGCGAAGTCTTAAGGGTAAGGTTGTACTTACCGAAACCATGCCTTTTACAACCAGCGAAGCAGTTGCCGCAGAAGAAGCTGGCATCGATTTGATGAAGGTCAAGTTCGATCCCAAGAATCCAGGAAGCGCAATCGCCATTCGCAAATCGGCTCCAAACACATTCATGACCTTTTGTATTGGATTAACAAAAGTCGCAACGGTCCAGGAAGCAGTCCGAGCCGGTTTTGATGCGATGGAAGCAGGTGCGGATGCAATCATGTGCCAATGGGGACCTGAATTTATCCGCGCCGTTTCCAGTGTTGGTATTCCCGTTCAAGCCCATGCAGGATTGGTACCACGCTTGAGTACTTGGACGGGTGGACTTAGGGCGGTCGGGAAAACAACAGATGAAGCCCTTTGGATTTATGAGCAAGTTAAGTCGTTTGAAGCAGCGGGGGCTTGGGCTGTGGAAATCGAAGTGATACCCGCAGACTTGCTTACCGAGATTTCTCGCCGTACAAGCTTGGTAACGTCTTCGATTGGAGCCGGAAGTGGCGGCGATATTCAATTCATGTTTGCGGAAGATATCTTAGGTAATCACGAGCCGCCGTTTCCGCGGCACACCAAGCAATATCGAAATCTGTTCAAAATGGAGCAGGCGATACAAGCGGAACGGGTTGGGGGATTTCGAGACTACATCCACGATGTCAAGAACGGTGGTTTTCCAGGCCCTGAACACATCGTCAAAGCTCCCCAAGGATTGATCGAGCAGTTTCTCTCTGAACTCGAAACTCGATCGGATCGCGAATAGACATCATGCGATTGCCACACCCTGAGTTGCACCGAACCGATCGAATCGGATGGCTACGCGCTGCTGTCCTGGGAGCCAATGACGGAATCGTATCCACAGCGAGCCTTGTCGTCGGCGTAGCTGCCGCGAATGGGGATAGCAGTGAAATTCTCGTTGCAGGAGTTGCAGGCCTAGTTGCTGGTGCCATGTCTATGGCAGCCGGTGAATACGTTTCGGTAAGTTCACAAGCCGACACGGAGAAGGCAGACCTTGCACGAGAACGCGCAGAACTTGCTGCCGACCCAATCCACGAACATGCTGAACTTGCGGCGATCTACGAACGACGAGGGCTAGACTCCGCTCTAGCTAGTCAAGTAGCTCAGCAGCTGATGAAACACGATGCATTAGGAGCGCACGCACGAGATGAACTTGGGATCTCAGAAACGCTTACTGCTCGTCCGGTCCAAGCGGCACTTGCCTCAGCAGCAACTTTTGCAATAGGCGCAGCAATGCCGTTATTAACTGTGGTTCTCACACCGCAAAACATTCTGATCCCCGTTGTTGTAGTAACCTCCATTCTGTTTCTTGGCTTGTTAGGTGGTTTCGGCGCTTTTGCTGGAGGTGCCCCATGGCTGAAGGCCGCCGTTCGCGTGACATTCTGGGGCGCACTAGCAATGGCAATCACCGCAGCAGTAGGTGCCCTGTTTGGTGCGGTCGTGTGAGCCGGAGTTGTTCGCTAAGGCACACCTTCTTCGTGTCTGAAATACCAAGGATAACGGGCTTAAGTTCCGTTATTCGACGTTGGAATTCGATGGACATGTGCATAGAAACCAAGGTAAACTCTCCGGATATTGATAGGCTGTGTCCAATCTGACGAATGTAGCCGTACTTGGCAGACTCACTTATGAGCGATCTAACTCCTAAAACAAAATCGCTAGCGACTCAGAATTTTCCCCGGCTTGTGCTCTTCGTCCTGTTCGTCGGCCTATTCTTCGGGCCTGGGTTAAAACCGAGCACGCAACGTCAACTTCTGGCCTCCGATGGGATGAACGATTCTTCCCATGTACCAAGTGATTCTGTGGCAACTTCAACATTCGAAACAGGTGTTTGGGCCAAAGTGGTTGAACGGACCTGTATTCGATGTCACCACGAGCAAGGCCAAGCAAAAGATAGCGAGTTTCTTCTGGAGACATCGATCGACGGTCTTTATGCTCCAGAGAGTTTGGAACGCAATGAACTTACGTTGCGTTCGATAGCACAAAAAGTTTTGGCCGATCAATCCATCCTGTTACAAAAAGTGGTTGGAGGTCTTGAACATGGTGGAGGTCAAGTCCTCAAACCGAACTCGACAGGCCATCGCATCCTCGAACAATTCGTTTCAGACTCGAAATCACCACCGAGCGATAACGAATTGCGGGAGATAAAAAGACTCGATGAACAGACTCCTTTTTTTGAAGGAGTCGCGATGCTCTCACCCGAGCGGTTGCTCCGACGCATAACCTTGTCTTTGGTCGGGCGATTACCATCCCAACTGGAATCCAACTCCATTCAGCAAAATGGATTGGCAGCACTAGAACCAATCTTGGATTCCATCTTGAAAGAAGACGCATTTTACGTCCGACTGAAAGAAGGGTTTAACGACATTTTTTTGACGATTGGTATTGAGGACAACGCCGAGACTTTATTGTCCTACGATCATTTTGAAAAAACGCGTCTATGGTATCAGACCCACGATTTCAGCCATCTACCAGAGGCAGAGCGAGAAAGAGCTGGCTGGAAACTTGCTGCTGTTTATCGCGATGCCCTCTTGAGGGAACCTTTGGAACTGATCGCACACATCGTTCGTAATGAGAAGCCATTCACTGAGCTCGCGACAGCGGACTACATTATGGTCAGTCCTTACACAGCGCGAGGATATGGGATTTTTGAAGAGATCAAGGATCAATTCCAAAACAGCGAAGATCCGTTTGAATACATTCCCGCTCGCTTGCACGCACTCAAAGGGCGGGATGGAAAAGTTCAAGAGTCCAAGACCGGTTTGTATCCTCATGCTGGCTTTCTTAGCATGTTCCACTACTTGCGCCGTTACCCTTCAACCGAAACGAACCGGAATCGCCTTCGCGCAAGGATGTTCTACCAACATTTTTTGGGAATCGACATCATGCAGTTAGCTCCCCGTTCTTCGGATGCAGCAGCCGTTGCCGCCAAATATGAAGTCCCAACGATGCAAGCTCCCGATTGCGTCGTTTGTCATAAGACCATCGACCCGGTCGCGGGGATCTTCCAAGACTTCAATTTTCAAGGTGAGCTAGGGCCTCGAAAAGAGGGGTGGTACCAGGATATGTTTCCTGCAGGATTTGAGGGAGAAGTGCTACCGGCAGAGGAGCGTTGGCGAGCCACTCAATGGCTTGCGGAACGCACCGTTCAAGACCCGCGTTTTGCGAATACTATGGTCGAACATGTCTACTTTATTTTGGTAGGCCGAAAAGTTTTGCAACCCCCAGAGGACATCGAAGATCCTAGCTTTGGGGCGAAGCGACGCGCCTATTTGGAACAGCGAAAGATGATTCGTGCTGTCGCGGCAAGATTCAAAAGTTCCAATTGGAGCCTCAAAGAGGCATTCAAAGCAATGATAGCAACCGACTTTTATCGAGCAGACTCGATCACGACATCGACGGAGCAACCACAAAGGCAAGCAGAGCTCGAGGATGTGGGTTTGGTTCGATTGATTACACCAGAGCAGCTGGATAGAAAAATCCATGCGATTTTTGGTAAGCCTTGGGGAAGATTCCAGGAAGAGTACAAGATCCTCTATGGCGGGATCGACTCAATCACGGTAACGGAACGGAACGCAGACCCCAGCGGTGCCATGGGGGCGATCCAAAGAATCATGGCTAACGATGTCGCTTGTTCGAATGTCGGTTTGGACTTCCATCGACCGGTAAAAGAAAGGAAGCTATTTACCGGTATTGAACCCTCCGTTGTACCGGGTGAAGAGGAAGCAAACCAAGGTATTCGTCGGACCATCATCGAATTGCATGAAAAGATTCTTGGACTCACTCTGCAGTCGGATCATCCTGAAGTGAATCGTGTCTTCGACCTTTTTTGTAACATCATCGACGACGCGAAAGCTCTGCCCCATTTCGAACCACGCGAGACCTATTTCTGTGGAGGCCGAGAAGACTTTCGCGTAGAAGATCCCCACTACACAGTTCGTGCTTGGCGTGCTGTAGTTACTTATTTACTCCGTCAGCATGCATTCCTTTACGAATAACACGCTTCTATGTCACGTCGAACTTTTTTGAAACGTTGTGGTCTAGCAGGACTTGGTTTTGCTGCCCCCGTTCATCTGCAATCAATCGTAAGGGCAAACGCCAAAGGGGCTGAAACGGACGGTTACCCCGGTCCCTACTATGTCGTGTACAACGCATCAGGAGGTTGGGACACCACTTATTTGATGGATCCGAAGGGAATCGATGGAATCAACCGTTTGTATCAAAACGGGGACATTTTGACCGTTGGCAACCATCGTATTGCACCGATCGCGAAACATATTTCCGGAGGAATGAGCAACGAGGATTTCTTCGCCAAGTACGGGGCGGAGTTACGAGTCTTTAATGGATTGGATTTATCCGTCAACAATCATACGCCTTGCGCACGTTACATGGCGACCGGCAAGCTCGACAGTCTTGCTTATCCTACCTTTCCAGCTTTGGTAGCCGCATGTTACGGAGAGCAAGCCCCATTAGCGTTCCTCACCTTTGGAAACTACTCTGCAACCGGTAACCTAGTACCGATGTCCCGAGTACCCTACCTACAATCGCTTCGCCTACTAGCGCGGGCCGATTCGGTCGAAGGTGGTACGCATCCCTATCAAGATTCATTTGTATCGGATCGCATCGAACGGGCATTGGAAGCCCAGTTCGAGGCACGAGTTACCGAGTCCCGTCTGCCACGAGTCGAGCGAAGTCAAAGCATGCTCTTTGCCGCTCAAGCAAACTCCAAAGCACTCGAGCGTGTCGTCCCATTTTTACCGAAGGAGCCCGCCAAAGAGCGACTGGCTCAGCAAAACGACATTGCGTTGGCGGCATTTAAAGCCGGTGTTTGCATTTCTGCCAACTTATCGATTGGTCAATTCGATAGCCATAACAACAACGATGCAGACCAGATGAAACTCATTCCAGAATTTCTAGCTGGAATTGATGACTTATTGCGCAAAGCCGAAACGCTACAGATCCGAGATAAAATAGTAGTGATCATCCAAAGCGAAATGGGCAGAACCCCCAACTACAACAACGGAAATGGCAAGGATCATTGGTCAATCAACTCGATCATGTTCCTCGGCCCTGGAATCACAGGGAATCGCGTGATCGGTCAAACCGATGAGAAGCAGCAATTATTGCCGATTCATCCTCAAACGCTGAACATTGACGAGGTCGGTGGAGTTCGTGTGCGTCCAGAGCACATTCACCAGGCGCTCAGAGAGTTTGCGAACATTGAAAATCACCCGTTTACCAAACGCTTCCCGTTAGAAGTTCCCGCCAAAGAGAAACTTGAATCGTTTTGGATTTGAGAAACTGGCATAGGTCAGCCTTGAGCCCACAAACAGTAGCGCTATACCGAGCAATCGACAGCCAGGTTGCTCCAACGTCTAATTCAAAAACGCAAAATCGTTTAGCGGTCAGCCGGAGGCGTACCGGTGTTCCTGTTTAGAACCGTCACGTAAAGCAGTAAAGAAACCCGTAGAGGATGCTACCAACGCAGAGGTATGTTCCGCGGTCCCTTGTTTGAACCGCTCGCATGGAATAAATGGTGGGTCGGTTTTCCATAGGGTGCGGTGCAATCCGACGGCTCGAGAGAGTTGAAAGGAAAAAGTTGAGACTAGAGCGAGCAGGGGCAATGCCTTGATTTTATCAATGGCGGTTGGTTTCGCACGAGTACGCCTTCGGCTGACTGCTAAACGAAATCGCTGGTCTTTGCGTCTTGGCTTCTTTGCGTGAGATAGGGTGCAGTGGTATGTTCCGCGGTCTGTTGTATAAACCGTACACATTGAATGGGTGCTGCTTGGTGGATCGTGTGTGACCGATAATTCTTTACATGGGGTCGGGTGTACATACCATACGTTACTCAATACAACACCCGAAGCTTGCGCTTCGCGCCTCAAGCAATGCTACTTGGGTCTGCCGAGCAACTCTTTGATCTTTGGTTCCAGCTCGGTCGCAAGGATTCGATACCCTTCAGCGCTAAGATGCAATGAATCTGGGGAAATTGATTTCTCCAACCTTCCGTCATCGCGGAGCAATTTTGAGTTCACGTTCAAAAAGTGCACTTGTCGCTGGTCTGCTATCGACGGCAGGAGCGCATTGACTTTGTCCGATTTACGACGCAGGATGTCCGTAGCATCTACGCCTCTTGGTAGGATCCCTAGCAATAGAATCTCGCTATTAGGACATTTTTCACGGAGTGCCGAAACGATCGCACGAATCCCATCGGCGATCTGCTCGGGAGTAAAGTCTCCATGGCGGACGTTATTGGTACCGATCAATAGGGCGATCACTTTTGGATTTAAGCCCTCACATTCTCCGTTGAGAACACGCCAAAGTACATGTTGCGTCGAGTCTCCGGAAAATCCGTAGTTAGCAGCTTGGTGCGGCGCAAAGTACTTATCCCATGACTCTTTCCCTGCGTTATCCCAGCCTTGCGTGATACTATCACCTAAAAAGAGAATTTGCAGATCCGCACGTTCGCGGTGGGCCTGAGTCTCCTTTACTTTCTGCTCATGGCGTTGAGGCCACCAACCAAACTCCCCAGTGGTCTCGCGTCTTGCTTCCGGCACGTTCGGGACACTCGCCCCTTCCTGCACCCAATCCAATGGAAAGGTGGCAAACACAAGTCCGGCAGCATCTGTACTTTCATAAAGGATGCCGATTCTTCCGTTGCGAAGAACTGTCAAGCAGGAGTACATTGCTCCGTTCGGTTCAAGCAATCGACCTGCGCTCCACGTTTGACCATCGTCAACGCTGCTACGCACCGTCAAGGCAACGCGTTTCTGAGGATGATTGGGACTCGAATACAACAGCTCGCCATGTGGATGGCGTATCAAGCTAGCCATACAGGTTGGGTCCGTTACATTGAGCCACAGATCCGACCATTGTCCTTGCATGATGTTTCCATTCCAATCCCAACGACTCCAAGCTCGTACCCCAGCCTTGGATTCGTTTCTCATGGAGAGAAGTAGCGATCCATTCGCTAACTCTACAATTGCACTTTCACTCGTCGGTGGTTGACCTGGGATTGCAGCCGGAGAGATCTTCCAAGTTTCCCCACCATCAACACTTGCGATAAAGCAGGAATGGGGCACATTATCTGCATCTTTGAATTGAGCTGGAAAGATCAAAGTACCATCGCGAAGCTGGATACCGTTGCCGGGACCGTTGAAGCAAAGTCTCCATGCAGGGTCTTTTACCTGGGGAGTAATGTTGATCGGAGCAGACCAAGTCACACCATCGTCGGTGCTTTTGACGATTACAAACTGACCTGTCTCCTCGGGATTCATTCCAGGTCCGGAACCGTTCCAAGCTCGATTTCCTTTCGACCAAAGAGCCGCGACAAATAGGGTTCCGGTTCGACGATCAACGAGCACGGCGGGGTCTCCAACGCCATTTCCTCGCGACTCAGGCACAGCACTATCGAAATCGATTATCCGCTGCATGGGACTCCACGTTGCACCATCATCAGTCGATCGCATCATCCCCACATCGATATCGGCAGGCAAGTCTCCACCCTGTTGATTCCTCAGATCAAAAACAGCGATGAGGGTACCCGTTGCACTGGTAGCTAATCCAGGAATGCGGTAAGTGTGAACACCTTGGTCTCCTTGTTTACGCAAGACCGTTCGAACGACCCGAGGATCTTGATACACTTCGTCGAACTGTGGCTGAAGCTCGTTTGGAAACTCTGTTGGCTCCCCCCACTTGCTGTGCAAATAGTGGGTTACTTGTTGTTGCTCTTGGTCGCTTAGCGATCTTGGATAGACTAACACCTCCCCAACGTCGCACGTGATTCCATCTTGCGTAGCAACATTTGCTCCTAGAATAAACCCACCCAATGGCGTACTGTCTGCACGAAACGAAAAGAAATGTGCCTGCCAATTCCCTTCGTTCCGACTCGATTGAAACACCTCTTTAGGTTTCCACTGACCTTCGTTCCATTGAACTGGAGTGCTCCCAACTCGCGTACTACCATCGAATAATGTTCCTGTTTTATCCTTGGGCACACGGGCAAAAAGAACAATCGTACGCTCCATCGATAATGTCCCCCAAGAACTGACAGCTTGCCATAAAGCGGATGAACCATCCAAACGCAAGACTGTCTTAGGACCACTCGCAGTTTGAACTCGCAACGCCTTGGGTTTACCCACGTTGCGTGTCAACGCTCGTTTGGTTTGGTCATCACTTACCACGCTACTTTCCCAAGCCGATACGAGGGCACCTTGTGTCTTTATCCCCTCTTCGCGATACCAAGCGTACAGTGGCCCTTCCGGCGGTTCCGACCCGAGCAATACGCCAAAACTCGATACCGACAGGCTAAGGAAAAAAGACAACACAAAGCAACTAGCCGAATACAATCGTCTCGGAAAGCGAGATAGCCGGAAAAACATGGAAATGAACCAATCGTATTCGGGGTTTGTTTTAGGAGTTCGTTTTCGGGGAGATGCAAGTGTCCTTCCAACCTAGTATAGCCGGTGTTAGTCAGGAAGTATTTTGGCTGAAACATATCGGGTTGAAGTAGTGAAGCGATCGCGTATTCGGTGCTGGATGAACAAACAGCCGTGCAAATATTGGCATGGAAATGGGGACATGAAAATAAAAACCGGAAGACATCGAATCGCGCAATCAAAAATCGCATCTGCTATCCTACACGAATACAATAATTCCTAAGGACCGTATAACCGTGTTTTCACGATCCAACGCATTGAGACTTTTCGATTACATCATGTCAAGTAAACCACTTGCTTCTGTCTTCTTCTATTTGACCCTAGCTTCAACTGCACTAGGCCAATCGGACCAAGGTTTTGAATATACCTACGTCACTGCAGAGCCACAGAAGACGGGTTGGCCGCTCACCAAAGAGGAACGAGAGTACATCGTTGAAAAAGCGGAGTACGAGCGACGTCCTGGCCGAGAAGAGAACAAACACTTGCCACATCTCTGGCCGATGATACCCAGTGCCGGTTTTTTTGGCGGCGATGCTTGGCTTAAGATCCACGAGACTCATGTCAAAACAGTCCAAGAGCACCAAGGTCCATTGGACGTACTTCTCGTGGGAGATAGCATCACAATTCAATGGGGAGATGCATGGCAGAAGCACTTCCCGTCCCTGAAAGCGATCAACATCGGGATCGGCGGCGACAAGACACAGAATGTGTTATGGAGACTCGATCACGGTGGAATCGACGGCCTAAAACCACGCTTCGTCGTATTGATGATCGGCAATAACAATATGTTCTTCACCCCAGAAACCGGTATAGAGCCTGTTGCAAAAGGTGTAGAAACTTGTGTGAAGAACCTACGCCACCGGCTTCCAGATGCAACCATCATTGTGGCGAAGATACTTCCAGCCCATGCGCCAGGAAATCGTTTTTACGACGATATACGCCGCACAAATGAAGCGATGGATTCGTTGGATTTCTCGGCCGATTCAAAGCTTCATTGGATCGACTGCTGGGCAGATTTTACCAACGCAGATGGCACACTGAAAAAGCATCTGTTTCATTCCGATTCCATCCATCTTTCACCCGAAGGCTACGCTGTGTATGCGGAGAAACTCAGAAGCTATCTGAAATAGTAAAGAGATACATCGAAGTCCCAGAACTCATGAATCGATCTCATGAATCGATTCCATTACTTCGTGGAAACTTAAGGCAGCGACTTGATCCAAAAATTCCGAAATTGCACTTGGTTATGGTGACCTTGTAGCTTGATCGGCATCGGCTCGGGCCCCTCCTTTTTTCCTGCCCCTGTATGACGAGGTAGGGCAACGTCATCATGAATCAGCTTCTCGTTTTGAAAAACGGTTATCCTTGCATTGGAGATCTTCTTACCTTCCGCAAACCTTGCTGCACGAAACGCGATGTCAAAGGACTGCCACTGACCTGCCGGTAAACAGGCTGCTTGGTCAGGCTTTTTGAAGCCATAAAGTGCACCACAGTCAATCTTTTGATAAGACTCAAATGGAACGCTGAAGGAATTGAGAATCTGCAACTCGTAACGCAACTGCAGGTACAAACCTGAATTACCATTTCGTTCGTGTTCGACCTGCCCCGCTTCGTTGACATTAAATTCGATGTGCATCAGAAAGTTTTCATAAGCATTTGGCGTTTGGACACTGTCCCACTTTGGAGAAGCTACCAATACGCCATCTGAATACTTCCACTGGCAGGTGATCTTTGGATTCTCTGGGATTAGCTGCGATCCCGTCGATCCAATCATGTCTTCTGCATCCGACGGTTTCTTAAAGTCGATCCAATCTCGCGTCGAGGCAGGTAGATCTATCCATGGAGCCTGTGCGTTTGGTGGTTCAGAGCACAAGCCTCGATTGAACATAAAGCTCTGCGGCATACTCGTAGAAACTAAAAATACAACACATACCAATGGAATCGACTTTTTAAGCATGGCGCGAATCATGATTCCGAACACTCTCAACAACGAAAGAATACTTTTCCGTATTCTACTTCTTTATAGCTGTGCCAAGAATACTGGCATAAGCAGGTTTGAGATGATTATTGAAATCGAAAAGAAGCGGATTTTGCCCCCATCTCCAAGTCCTTCGATCGCTTAGGCCCCAAAAGGTGACCCTTTCGATCTTCTCCTCATGCTTTTGGAAGATCGCAAAAAGTTTCGCGTAATCCTCGGCTTGCTGATTCAATTCTTCGATCGTCGGAGGTGTACCCCTACCAGGCCTGCGTCCTGGACCTGCACCGGGACCGCCAAATTGTCCTCCGGATTGCCCCCCAATCGTCACATCAAGTTCTGTGATACTTACTTTCAACCCCAAGCTGGCATAATCCAGAATCGCCTTCTCGATATCCCCAAAGGGAACTCTTCCACTTCGCCAATGCCCTTGGATTCCAACACCATCAATGAGAGCTCCTTCCTCGATCAATCGCTTCAGTAGTACCATCGAGCTGGCATGCTTCGGTCCCGACTCAATGTTGTAATCGTTGTAGTACAACGCAGCATCAGGATCTGCTGCTCGAGCATATTGAAACGCTTTGGTAAGGTAGCTTGGTCCTAACGCTTGATGCCATTTGGAGTTTCTCAAATGCTCCGTCTTGGCTGTCTCCGCATTTCCGTTGTCGTTTATCGCTTCGTTGACCACATCCCAGCTTTGAATTTGTCCTTTGTATCTTCCAACCAATGTCGTAATGTGCTCCTGCATTCTTTCTTCGACAGCCTTCGCTTCTCCACCTTCGAAGAACCAATCTGGAGTCTGAGCGTGCCAAACTAACGTATGGCCATGAGAAGACATTCCATGTTCTTTTGCCCAAGCCAACAAGGCATCTGATTGTTCAAAGCTCCAACGTTTCTCCTCTGGGTGGATACGTTCGGGCTTCATGCAATTTTCTGGTGTGATTGCATTGAAATGCTCGGATGCGAGGGCCAACTCCTCGTCGGAATAACGATTAGGAAGATCCCCAGCCATCCCGATGATAAATGCATCCTTGAAGGCATCCTTAATTTTCCCATCTACCTTCACTTCCACAACAGGCCTGGTATCCATTGCCGGATCCTGTGCAGGTTGAGCGACTGGATTAGCTCTGGGTGCATTTGCATTAGCGACTGGCTCTTTCTTGTCACCACGAAACAGGAGTGGCGCGAACTCTTTTAAACTTCGTCGCCAAGTTTGCCATTCGTGTGCTGTTTCAGGGGAAAGGTAATAATGCGCGTTGATTCCGAACCCTTTCAATTGTTCGATTGAATCGGCTGGATTACCTCCTCGTCGCGTTTGGCCTCCCTGAACCTCCTTGCTCCCGTAACTTACAAATACGAGTTGCACTTTGTCACGGAAGCCTTCCGTTTTTTCTGCATCATCCTTGCTGATCGTCGCACCGCTAAAGAGTCCAATATGGGAAAACTTATCTAAGTTGCGAAGCGTGATCTGTTTTGTTTCCATACTGCCCAGCGACAATCCAGCCATCGCTCGATTAGGTTGATCAGTCAGCGTTCGGAAGTGGCTATCCACATAAGGTACGAGTTCATCGACCAGCACCTTCTCAAAATCCCGGATGTCGAAATTTTGCAGTTGTCCCATTTGGACTTCGTTGGTCATGCCATAGGTCATGACAATCAGAAACGGTTTGACTTTTTGCTCTGCGATCAAATTGTCCATAATCAGACCCGCATACCCTTGGACACTCCAACCGTATTCGTTCTCTCCCCAACCATGCTGTAAATAGAGCACCGGATACTTCTTGCTGGTATCGCTGTCGTACTCGGGTGGCGTATAGACGAACGCTCTGCGTTCGCTGTTGGTGCTAGGAGAATGAAAATAAACCTCACGAACCTGTCCATGCGGTACGTTTTTTAAAGCATAGAATTCTTGATCGTGTGCGGGGATCTCTACCCCACTTCCCCAACGCATGGCTCCGAAGTAATACTTGCTGTTGGGGTCAGGAACCTTGGCACCATCGATCACCAGTTCATAGTAATGAAATCCTTCATCGAGTGGGCGTGAGTAGCCGATCCAAGCTCCATCTTCACCACGGACAAAGTCGGTGCTATCACGGAAGGTTGTCCCTACGCTTTTTGCTTCCGGGGCAACAATCCGAAACTTGATCCTCCCCTGGGAATTGACCTGTGGATACTCTTTACCAGGTTGATTGGTTGGTGCCGGCTTGAAGTCGTCTTTGATCCCCTCGAGACTCTTCGGATTGTAAGAAGACTCTGTTTGTGGCTGGGGCTTTTGTGGTTGCGCTTCAGTCTTATCTTGAAAGACTTTCTGCAAAAAATAGTAGAGGTTGTTGCGCCAGTGGGTTGCATCATGACCGTGGGAGTCGACGTTCCATACGTGTGGGACTTCTTTCTCTTTGAGGTAACGTTGCATTCGCTGGCTAAATCGGATCAATCCGTCTTTATTGCCGCATGAGAGCCAAAGTAACTTCAGTTGCTCTTTCGCTTGCTGCGGCTCGGGGACTAGAACATCTGGTGCTTTCGTATTTGGAGCAGAGGAAAAACCACCAACCCAGGCAAATTTCGGAAGATTCGTGAGACCAAAATTCAAGGATTGACCACCCCCCATGGAGAGGCCGGCGATCCCCCGATACAGTCGGTCTGTATTGACGGAGTAACGCGACTCAATGGTTGGGATCACATCATCAAGTAGATCTTTTTCAAAGATTGCAAAGGCAGGGGCAGCAGCCATTACATTTCCCTCTGCGCGATCATTCTTTTGCGCTCTGCCATTGGGCATCACCACAATCATGGGAACGGCTTTTCCATCTGCAATAAGATTATCAAGCATCACATTGGGACTTGCGAATCGCTGCCATTCGGTTTCATCCCCACCGATTCCGTGCAACAAATACAGCACCGGATATCGTTTTTCTTTTGTGTACCCTGGCGGTGTATACACATTCATTTTTCTAGTCGTTCCAACGGTCTTCGATTCATAATCGATCATCTCCAACTTGCCGTGTGGAATCCCTTCTCGTAATTCTACAATTTGGTTTGCAGGATCCTCGAAGATCTGTTTATCCTCAGGGCCTAACTCAATCGGGCCACCAAAAGGGTTCCGAGCCCCTTCGCGTCGCGGAGGCTGTGAATTGGGCGATTCCTCTTGCCCGAAAACTGGAAATGACGCCGCGTAAATGAGTGGAAGAACAGCCAGCAGATATCTCATCGCCATGCCCTTAAATAAATGATAAGCTCGCTGGGACCCGCCTGTCCCAAGACAAGGGTGCTGTCGCACCAGCTGTCATTCTACAACACCGCATAAATCGGATTCAACCATTTCGTGCGTATACGCACGTTATATTGCACGAAACTCCTTCGAAACATTTCATCTTGCCGGTTGATACAATGAGATACGATGTCCACAACAAACCAATGATTGATCACCCATCGCCGAACCTTTGAAGTTACGCTTTCTTAATCTGTAAACAATGGATAAATATGAATCCGTCGATCGACCAGGAACGAGTCTTACCTCTCGCTCTGCGTGCAACCTATATGGCTTTGCACCGCAGCACCGATGCGATTCTACAGGAATACGGAGTAACGGCTGACCAATTCGTTCTGATGCTTGCTCTGCGCGAAGACCGTGCACTGACACAACGGGAGCTAGCCGAACGCATCTCCTCGGACGCCAGTACCGTTCGAGCCATGCTCGTCTTGTTGGAACGAAGCGGTTTGGTACAGCGGACTAGTCACCCTACCGATTCCCGTGCAAAGACGGTGGAACTTACCCCCGCAGGAAAACGGAAACTTCAGAAGCTCTGGAAAGCGGGCCAAGCGATCCGCACTAGTATGATCGGAGCACTTTCATCGAAAGAGGTTACCCAGCTCATCGGATTGTTGTCACGGCTGAAAGACTCGCTCACCCCGGAACAAAATAGGGTTCAATAACGAGGTCGAAGGTAGGCCTTATCTGTGGGCTCTATCTGTGAGTTCGATCGGCATAGGAGCCTCGCTAGTCAGGGGTCGCGAGGACTTGATCCCAACTCTCCAGGCCTGTAATTGGCAGGTAGGGGTCTGCAACAGTTTGCCACCCATCCGTGCCCGCGTTTAAAAATAAATCATAAATGGGCTTTGTGCTTTCAGGGTCCGCGATGGAACCGGGGACATTTCTCCAGAGTCCAAGTCGCAGTCCACCTTCCTGAGAGTGGTCGACATGACGATGGTAGATAAACGCATCGATCATTGGCAACCGCTTACACTTTTCCCAAGCATAAGCGTAAGCTGCTGCTTGTTCTTTTTCGCTCTGAGGAGTTTGTTTGCTGTGAAAACCTTGTTCGCTCAGAATGATACTGCGTGACTTGTTCGTCCATTGCAATTCCGGTTGATTCATGAATTGCTCCAGAACCTCTAGGTTCCGAAAGGTGATTTTTGGCGTATCTGCTCGCCGGGGAGCTTGTGGATCATTCCAAAGATCCACCCGAAACAAATTCGAGTGATATGGATGGTATGCCAAATGCCAATCGAAGTCACCTCGTTCTTTTGCGAGCTTGGCAAAGCTCTCCAAGAGGGCTTTCCCAGAGACCGATTTCATCGAATCTTCTGGTGTGTGTGATTGGGTCCAGTGATGATCCAAAGAGAGATAGACCCGGGCGTGGAGTGACACCTGCCGAAGCGCGTTATGCGATATTCGAACGATTTTTTCATAATCATCGACCAAGGCATCCAGAGAGCTAGGACCACGATAATGCCACATGTGATGTGAGTTAACTTCATTTCCGATAATCCATCCCCAGACTCGACCGTGAGGTGTTTCAACGCCGGAGTATCGATGTGCTAAAAACTCGCATGCCGCCTTTAACCAAGCTTTCCCTTCGTCGGTTTGTACATTGCTTGCTGCCACGGTGTAACTTCGATCGTTGAGTGCGGCAGGGTGAATGACAAGCGAATCGATTTGTGGATTACCTGTGGGCATGGCCAACAAGATCAGGTAGACAACAATTCCCGCATCAGAGAGAGTCTTGACCTGTCGATCGATATTTGCGAGGTAGCGGGTGGAAAAGAAATAGGTCTTGCCGCCGCTTTCCCATTTCGATGCATCGGGCTGACTTTCAGTCGCATACATACCATTGAGGGCGAAATTGATCGCACCGTGGCGAACCCCTAATTTGATTGCGTCTTCGACCATCTGAACTTGAAGTCCCTTGATCGAATCAGGTTTAGGAAACGCTTGAGTATCTTGGGCATTAGAATTCCTGGCTACACAAACCATAGACAACAGCAAAGCCGCAGCTATCGAGCAGAACCGAAGATGTTTATACAGTCCACCCATAGAAGGGAACCGGCAATTCGACGATAGGAGGTCGCAATATGTCATGGAGGATCTAGACTCTTTAAGGACGTGTGAATTGACTAACGAATTGTTGGGGCAAGTAACACTCTATGCGATGATATCGTGGATAACTTTTCCGGAAACATCCGTCAATCGATAATCTCGTCCGCTGTGTCGATAAGTCAATCGTTCGTGATCGATCCCCATCAGATGTAGGATGGTTGCGTGCAGATCATGAACATGCACTCGATTTTCGATAGCCGATAGTCCAAATTCGTCAGTCGCACCGTAACTCATTCCTCCTCGCACGCCACCACCTGCCATCCAGACCGTAAAACCGTAATGGTCATGGTCGCGTCCCTTCTGTCCTTCGGAGGTTGGGGCACGTCCGAATTCACCACCCCAAATCACTAACGTTTCATCCAGTAAACCACGCTGTTTTAAGTCTATCAGCAACGCTGCGATACCTTGGTCACAAGCATCTGCCAAACGTTTGTGCCCCCCTACAATATCATCGTGACCAGTATCCCAAGCGATATCATAGCCGTCGATGGAGTGGGACAACTGAACACATCGAACCCCACGTTCAATCAATCGACGTGCAAGCAAACATCCTTTTGCAAATTCACTTTTTCCGTAGAGTTCTAGCGTTGCTGGTGTTTCTCGATCTACATCAAAGGCTTCAGGGACAGCCATTTGCATCCTGAAGGCCATCTCCATTGTTTTCAGACTGGTTTCAAGCTGGGCATCACCATTCTGCTGTTGTAGATGCACCTGATTCAGTTGGGCGAGTAGATCGATTTGTCGCCTTTGCTCTTCTGTACTGAGCTTGTTGTTTTTAAGGTTTTTCAGAACGCTATCCACTCGCATGTCGTGAATGTTGATGTAGGTTCCTGCGTAGGCACCTGGCAAGAAAGCATTCCCCCAATTCGCCAAAGTCCCGCGTGGCTGGGCGTGAGGGCTCATCGCAATAAAGCCGGGTAGATTCTCATTCTCCGAGCCTAGTCCATACACCATCCATGCTCCCATGCTAGGTCGGTTGGGCTGCAAATGCCCAACGTTCATCATCATGATTGCCCCTGCATGCTCCGGAATATCGGTATGCATTGAATGGATGAAACAGATGTCATCCACGCATTCTCCCACCTTCGGAAAGATGTCGCTTACCCACTTGCCACAATTCCCATACTGCTTGAAGGAGAAGGGGGACGGCATCAACCCGTTTTTGGTGTTTCTCAAAGACTTGCGATCGACCGACTCCGGTCGTTGCCCCGCGTAATTCGCAATCGCGGGCTTGTAGTCGAACGTGTCGACTTGCGAAGGTCCACCCGGCATAAAGAGCTGAATCACACGTTTCGCTTTTGGAGCAAAATGCGGTACGGGTGGGTGCTCAGTGCCAAGTAGAGTCGGCATTGGTGTCGCCGAAGAGTTGTTTGCGAGGAGACTAGCTAATCCTAACGTGCCGAAGCCGGCACCGATGCGAGAGAGCATCTCTCGGCGAGATGTCGTTGGAAAAGGGTTTCGATGAAACATGTGAAGGTACTCCCCGTACCAAGGACGTGACTAAGGCAGATACATCAACTCATTGGAGCCTAGCAATACTTGACTGTATTGCTCCCAAAGCTTTTTCCGTTCGGAATCATTTTGAGCAAATGTCAAATACGCTTGTCCAAGTGCCAGTTCCTGTTCGGTGACTTGACGTTGGTAAAGCAGTCGATAGGCCAGTGCGATTCGATCCGCATCGGTATTCGCTTCTCGCAGTAACCGATCTGAAAACGCGAGAGCACGCTGCTGCATAAAGTTACTGTTCAAAAGAAACAAAAATTGCTGTGGCACAATACTTGTAGGGCGTTTTGCTACCGAAGAACGCATGAGGGGAAAATCAAAAAGTCTCAGGAATTCATCTGTTGGAAAAACATCGCCATTGCGGCTGACCTTGAAGTAAAGGGTTCGCCGTCGACTCTCTATATTGTCGGTCGGTGGCCCCCCCGTGGCCAAATCAATCTCACCGGTAACACTCAGCAAGGTATCGCGCCACACCTCTGCATCCATCCGCCGTGGATTAAAACGCCAGACGAAACGGTTATCGGCATCTTTCGCATGATTTGATTCACTCATTTCGCTCGACATTTGATAAGCCGAAGACATCATAATCGTTCGATGCAGTTCTTTGATCGATCCTGTCTGTTTCAAACTCGATGCCAACCAGTCCAACAGGAGAGGATGAGTCGGTTTCTCTCCCAATGCTCCAAAGTTATTCGGGGTCCTAACGAGCCCTTGACCGAAATGGTGCATCCAAATTCGATTGACGAAGACTCGCAACGTCAGTGGATTTGCGGAAGCAACGATCGCTTCTGATAATTGCCGACGCCCACTCCCCTCTGAGTATGCAGTACGATCATCACCTTCGAGAATTCGAAGGAACCGCCGTGCGACTATAGGGCCCGGTTTGAGCAAGTTCCCTCGAATCGCAATCGTCATATCGGCAGCCCCAGTATCACGCAGTGCGTGAGCTTTTCCATAAGCCGCAGGTGCGGATTTCCTCAGCTCATCAAGCTGAGATTGTTGAACTTGGATACGATCTGCAATCAACTTTTTCTTCTCTTCATCCGTACTCTCACGTAGCTCTTTTCTCGCTTCCTCTAATCCCTTTTCGTGTGCTTGAATCATCCCTTGATGCTGATGGTATGCGGCGACTACCGCGTCCGCTTCCAATGCAACTTCGCGCGTCGCGCTGTTGTTGAAGATCCCTGCAAGTGAATAGTAGTCCTCTTGAGGCAACGGATCGAACTTGTGATCGTGGCATCGGGCGCATGCCACCGTCAATCCGAGCATTCCTTGCGCGATTGTATCGATGCGATCCGACAGAGTCTCTGCGCGAGCTTGGGCCGTGCTGTCGGGATCGCCACCATCGCTAATGTAGGTCGGTCCAAGCGCTAAGAAACCTGTAGCGATGGAGTCGGTTTTATCTCCTATCAAATCTCCGGCGATTTGTAAACGAAGAAAGTCATCCCAAGGCATATCCTTGCACAAGGCATCCACGACCCAATCACGATAACGCCAAGCGTGATCGTAGCCGGCGTTGTCGAGGAACCCACCGAATCCTTCGCTGTAACGCGCGACATCCAACCAATGTCTTCCCCAACGCTCACCATAGTGCTTAGAAGACAGAAGTGAATCTAGAACTTCCGAAACGGCGCTGGCCGGATCGACCGAACAAGCTTGCTCGAATGCGAGCACAGCTTCATGTGCCGGAGGCAAACCGATCAAATCAAAGTACATTCTTCGGATTAGTATTCTTGGATCCGCAGGTTTGGCGGGTTGCAAACCGTTCGACTCAAGCCCTTCCAAGATGAATTGATCGACCGGGGTTTTACCCCATGATGAATCGCGAACTGCGGGAGGCTGTGGATTACTGATCGGCTGAAAGGCCCAATGCTCCGTCCGCCATTTCGCCCAATCGTACCCTGAGGCGACATTACCGGACTCTAAGTCGCTGGGATCTGGGTTCTCCGTATCAGGCCAAGGAGCCCCTAACTCGATCCAACGCGCTAAGTCGGCTACTTGCTCGTTACTTAGCTTTCGCTCGGGAGGCATTTCCAGACCTTTCCAGCGAACAGCCGCAAGCAGCAAACTCTCCTCTGGTTTCCCCGGAACAATAGCAGCACCGGATTCTCCTCCACGAATCACAAGAGCTCGACGATCGAGACGCAATTTGGCCTGTACTGTCTCCGACTTAACGCTATGACATTCGTAACAATGCTCTGCTAAGAGGGGCCGAATTCGGTTCTCAAAAAATGCGATCTCATCATCCGAAAATGTTTTTTCGGGTGGCTCATCTCCAAGGGCAAACGCCGTGAGTAGCAAAAACGAACAGAGACATTTCCTCAAGCAAATCCAAACCGCATGCATGCGATTAAGGGATCGCCGTAGACTGAATTGTGTGCGTCCACAGAGAAAGAGATTCACGAGGAAACCGGATTCGCAAAAACCTCAATTGGATACAAATCTTCGATATCGGACCAATTTTCGCTGTCACCCCGAACTTGGATTCGCCATGAGTAATCGTAGCCATCGATTCGGCCCGAAGGGAATCCATCACTTGGCAAATGGAAACTAGCTTTGCCCCCGGAGATTGCATAGGGCTCGGTCGTATCGATTAATGACTGTGTAAAGAAGCCTTGTTCGGTGGGTAAGCTGTCCCCGCTCGACCTAGAGGACTTTTCCTTAACACCCACAAGCCAGATCTGAAGTCGCTTAAGGGGTTGCGAGTCATTATCGATCATCCATCGGATCTCTACCGAATCGCCCAAATGTAGCTTTTGTTTACTCAAGGAGATCAACGGCTTAACGTTGAACAGTTTTTTCCAAGTATCGATGCAACCCACGACTGAGACTATAAACATAAATAGCACACCGATGGTCCAAAGGATCCATTCCCAAAACCGTCCCTTGAAAGAACCGAGAACAGCGTAGCCTGCAAACGATACAAGAGCAGTGAGAGCAGTTAATACTATTGCTGATAGCCATTGCCTCCGTAGAGGTTCCAGAAGAACTGGATCGTCTTCCGAACCAACAACCTGATGAGCGGACACCAATTTTGAATTCGACCAAGGCATGACGTAGTGCTCCCGGAGAAAATTCGGTTCAATGAGTCGTTGTGAACTTCGCTTATTATAACCCACAAATTTACTCCCTGCTTTCACAAAAAGCAGACCTTAGTAAATCTTATAAGGCTGGCAGATCACCATACGAACCATATCATGCATGGATCGTGAACCACTGAAGGCAGATTGTGTCCCTAATGACGTGGCAACGGCAAACGAGGAAGGCAACCGGCCGGATGAGGAAGCTGTCTTGAAAACAGTGGCGTTACAGCGTTTCAGGGTTCGAGTCCCTGGCCTTCCGCTTCGCACTATACTTCATCGAAGTTTATAATCAGTAGATCCATTGTGGACTGCAAATCGATTTCCCCTTTCATTCTTACGAGCCTGAGCCATGTCTATCGATCTTCATTCGAATCAAAATATTCCGCGTCGAATCGCCATGCTTCAAGCAGCCTGCGGGTCGCTTGCGTTTTGTTCGCTAGGTCGCGCTCAAGAGGACACTCCCAATTCGAAGCTCCGTGACGAGATCGAGAATTTTGTCGCAAAGAAAGAAATTCCCGGCGCAGTGGCGATGGTCGTCGATAAAGATCGCGTATTGCAACTTGCATTCGCGGGATATTCCAATCTCGAAACCAAAGACGCACTTTCGCCAGAAAACCTCTTCTGGATCGCTTCGATGTCCAAACCCGTTACTGCCATCTGTGTGATGTTGCTTGTCGATGAGGGGAAATTGTCGCTCGATGATCCGATTGACAAGTATCTACCCAAGATGAAGGGGCTAAAAACAGAAGTGGGAGAGCCGGTAAGTGTAAGTGTACTTCAAACGCTCAATCACACCTCTGGTATGCGTGAGTTACCTGCACCCTATTCCGACGCATCTCTTGCCGAGGCGGCGGAGAAGTATGCAACATTACCTGTTCACTTCGCTCCGGGATCGAAATGGCAATACAGTCAAACGGGGATAAACACAGCTGCAAGAATTGTGGAAGTTGTTTCTCAGATGAGCTTTGATGCGTTTCTTCAGAAACGACTCTGTGCTCCACTGGGACTTATTGATACCAATTTCTACTTGACTACGGCGCAACAGAAACGACTTGCAAAGAGTTACACTCGGACCCCTCAAGGGGAACTCAAGGAATCGCCAATATTCCTTTTGGCTGGGAAAGAACCAACCGACAAGAATCGTCTCCCGGCGGCAAATGGTGGGCTATTCTCTACACCTGCCGACTACGCAAAAATCTGCCAAATGCTTTTATCCAATGGCTTATGGGATGGTAAACGCTTCCTGAGTGAATCGTCCGTTCGTGCATTGAGTACACCGACCACTGGCAATCTTGCTACCGGTTTCACAAGCGGCAACGCATGGGGCGTCGGTTGCTGTGTCGTTCAGGATCCTCAAGGCCCCACGTCGATGCTTTCCAAAGGAACTTACGGTCACGGGGGGGCCTACGGCACACAGGCTTGGATTGATCCAGTACGAGGCCGAGCTTATTTGCTATTCGTGCAGCGCGCGAATTTCCCCAATGCAGATGCGTCGGAGCTTCGTGTCGTATTTCAAGAACTTGCTACACAAGAATTCAACAAGTAACAGGGTATGAGCAATTGGCGAAGAGCGATTAAAATCTACTTGCCCTTCAGCTCGACGCAGACAATTTCGTTGTCGTCACGCAGGTATCCGTATCCATTTGCAATGGAAATCGCTTGGCGGTTTTTTCCTACAAGCGCTGTGCGGCCTAATTCTTTGAAACCAGATTTATCTGCACGAGCGATGACTAATTCTCCTTCGATTGTGGTTAGCCAGAATTTACCATCGGCGTAGACCATATTCCCCTTGCCGAAGCGGGTCTTTTGCCAAACGGGCTTTCCTGTATTTGATTCAACACATGCGAAGTGTGTGATAGGTCCAGCTGCACCAACGTTGTCAAATCCATAAAGGTAATCACCGAGAACAACTGACGTCTGCCATTCATTCCGCATAACGCTCTTTGCATCGAGCGACTTCCATTTCTCGGTGGGAACAAATTTCCCTGCCTGTTGTTTGATCTCCAAGAGAACCGAGCCATGGTTTTCGCCAGCGGAAACAAATACTCCTCCGTCGATTGCGACTGGTGTTGCAGTATTGCATCCGTAATCTGTTTCGAAGGGGTAGCTCCAAAAGAGCTCGCCATCCTTTGGACTGACTCCCAATACCTCTGTGCCTGTTACTGCAACGACCTGAGTTATCCCACTGAGTTCACAGAGGATGGGAGATGAATACCCCGCGTGCCCTGCCCCACACTTCCAAAGCAATTCACCATTGCTACTATCCAGGGCGACGATGGCAGCATCCGCTGCTCCTGCTTGTACGATCACACGACCGTCGATCACGAGTGGCGAACAGGCCATTCCATATTCCGACGGATTTGCAGATAGTTCCTGCATCAGATCCTTTTTCCAAAGGACTCGGCCACTCTGGAGATCTGCGGCAAGCAGTATGCCTTCCCCGGAGAAAGCGTAAACGCTCTGACCGTCGATGGTGGGTGTTGCCCTCGGACCGTCTCCCATGGCATTTTTGTATGAGGGCCCCATCGGGGTTTTCCATTGAACTTTCCCATCCACTGTTCCCATGGCGACCAGCCACTGTTTGCCTTCGGCATTCCAAGTCGTCAGTGCAAGACCACCTTGAACGACAATGCCGGACATACCCACTCCACCGGGTACTCTCCAGCGAACAGAGGGACCTGTTTGCGGGAATGCATCGATCAACGAACTCTCGCTGGATACACCATTTCTCGACTTTCCAAGAAACTGTGGCCAGTCCTCTGCGATTGATGATTTACCGAAAGGCTGCAGAGCAATTGCGATTGCGATCGCCGACTTAGCGTGACTTGCTCGACTTTTCCATGGACGGCCCACAATGCACCTCTTCGCGAAAGAAAGCACAGTACTTGTTCGAGACTCAACTGAAAATTTGAACAAGAGAACTGCTCGGTATGCCAATAGAATGTACACCGTTTTAAACGCAGCTGGAACACTGGGAGAAGTTGCGCACCATCACATGCAGCGTGATAGTTGCTTTTTAGCAACAGCGATCGTATCCACTGTAGTGATTTGGATCGATCGCCGGTTTCCCAAGAATGTCCAAGAACGGTTATCGAATCCGAATCAAAACTTCGTTGCGACGTAGAGGACCTGGGGTAAAGGGAGGATCATAGCCCGCAGTCTCCACTCCATTTGATTCGCCTACGGGCATCGGCTCAAGCCCCTTAGTTTGCATCCATTCACGCAGTCTTGTTTCAGCGTCCTTTGCGGACTTGGCGTTCAAAGTTCCAGAAAACCGAACGACTGCGAACCGTCCTCCGTCTCGCTTGCGGACTTCGACTTTTTCACCAGTCGGTTTCGGTACGCCTTGGTCAGCTACCTCTTTGGGCATGACAAATCCCATTTGAACCCGCTCTCCCGAACTCTGATTTTCCATGAAAACGGGAGTGGTCATCGATATTTTTTGTTTGCTTTCATTGGCGCCACTGATGTATCGAAACAGCTGCATGAAACTACCGTCGCGCCCCTGAAGATCACTCTTGGTGGTCGTGGCGGCGAGCATTAGATCTGGGTACTCCCGAATCTCAAATTTTCCATCCGACTCGATGACTTTGTACTCGGCGGATTCGTATGCTCCACGAGCGATCAAATTCCAGCCAAACACGCCGGTAAGGATGAGCCCAATCAAGGTTCCGGAGAAGATCATCATCGTAGTTTTCATCGGTTTTTTCAGGAACATAGGTTTCTGCCAGCGGAAATTTGTCTCAGTTTTCCTGGTAGTGTAGCCAGTCGCCAACTGCCAATCTTGGACGACCGTCGGGGAAGCCAGTCCCTTACCTTCTTGGGGTTCTGCCGTCGGGGATTTTGAAATCGGCCTTAATTGGGTAACCGTACCGGGACCAGGTTCTTTATTCTTTCCACTGTACTTGCGAGAATTTTCGTATCTGGATCTAGTCACCCGAGCGTGCTTTCCCCATCATCTATGAAACTTCCCGGATGACCTCTTACCGAATGATTCCGTTTCGGAAGGGCTAGGTGGAAACATCCGAGTCCTTGGAAGTGCCCGTAATCGGGTTTATTTATGGCTACGTAGAGGCAAATACGAATGAATTGGACAGGAAGACAACAAGTCTTGGTTTTTGGTCTGTATTGCTGCGGATTCCTCGGGAGTCTTTGCAGTTCCGTTTTCGGCGAAGACTGGCCTCAATGGCGAGGCCCTCAACGCGATGGTGTTTGGCGAGAGAGCGGAATCGTCGAGACATTACCTGAGGGTCAACTTCCATACACTTGGTCCGTTGAAGTCGGTCCGGGTTATTCCGGCCCCACGGTCGCCGACGGACGAGTCTACGTCATGGATCGACAACCTAAAGATCGCGACGCCACAGAACGGATACACTGTTTGGATTCGAAGACAGGAAAGTCGCATTGGGTTGTCGAGTATCCTGCGGACTACCGTATTAGTTACACTGCGGGTCCGCGTGCAAGTGTAACGATCGACGAAGGGCGTGCATACTGCGTCGGAGCAATGGGACACTTTCACTGCCTGAACGCTGAGACAGGCGAAGTCCTGTGGAAACTTGATCTTGAAACCGACTACGAGATCAAGATGCCGATTTGGGGAATCGCCGCTTCTCCGTTCATCTATCAAAACCTCGTGATACAACAAGTATGTGGTGCCGAAAACTCCTGTATGGTCGCTTTCGACAAAGTCACGGGTGCGGAAGTTTGGCGATCTCTCAACGAGCAAGGTGCATATTCCTCGCCGATCATTATTCAACAAGACTCCAAGGACGTTCTAGTTTGTTGGACAGGCGACAGTCTTAGTGGATTAGACCCAAAGACAGGTGAAGTTTTCTGGAGCCATCCATTTCCACCTTCACGGATGCCGATCGGGATTGGCGACCCCGTTTTATCTGGAGAGCAACTCTTCGTCTCCTCATTCTACGACGGTTCACTGATGGTTCGTGTCCCCAAAGATTCGACAACCTCCGAGGTGATCTGGCGTGCGGTCGGAGTTGACGAAAAAAACACCGAGTCAATACACTCTATGATCGGGACTTGTATCGTCCAAGATAACTTGATTTATGGAACGGACAGTTATGGTGAATTCCGATGTTTGGATGCAACGACTGGTGAACGTTTGTGGGAAGATCGAACGGCGGTCCCTCGAGCGCGATGGGCAACGATTCACATGGTCCGTCACGAGGATCGCGTTTGGATGTTTAACGAGAGAGGTGAATTAATGATTACCAAACTCTCTCGCGATGGACTAGAAATCCTTTCCCGTAGCCAATTGATCGAACCGACAATTGATCAATTGGGTCAACGAGGCGGGGTGTGCTGGTCCCATCCTGCATTTGCCGAAAAGAGTATCTTTGCACGAAACGACAAGCAATTGGTGCGTGTATCTCTCGAGGCAAATCCGCCGCAAGCCGAAAGATAAAAAACTTATCGCTATCGGGTATACTTCTCCTTACTCTTCGCTGAAGAGAACGATCAGAATACCTACTTGACTCGCTTCGATATCCAAGAACAAGTATCGATGAAAGCGACGTGAATTCGATCGCTTCCATAATAATCATACGGATAGAGGAAACTTGGAAAGATCGACTCTCGATCGAAATCGGATTACCCAAGTAGATTCCGAGAAATACCTGTCACAAACTCCCTAGCGAGGGAGCCTTTGATCCGTAACGCTGTCGCACAACTAAACAAGAAAAAAAAGCATGACTTTGCGTTTCGAAATCCCTGTCAGATCATTTGCGTTCGCCTTGGTCCACTTCCTCGCGATCAGCGCTTTCTCGCACGAGAATCCAATCATCGACCTAACGCAAGGAGGGAAAATTCCGAAGGAATCAAGGCATGATTGGAACCTCGGTGCCACCGGATTACGCGGTTGGATCTATTGCGACAAAATGGTGACAACGGATGCACGTCAAATTGGTGTAACCAAAGTTCAGAAGGGCTCACCGGCAGATGGTTTGCTAGATGTTGGCGATGTCATTCTTGGGGTAAACGGTAACCACTTTGCATCGGATCCAAGAACTGAGTTTGGCCAAGCGCTAACCATTGCTGAATCCGACGCGGGGAAGGGCAACCTAAGCTTGATCCGCTGGCGCAAAGGAGTTACGGAAGATATCCAAATTCACTTACCAGTTCTTGGTACCTATAGTCCGACCGCTCCCTATGACTGTCCAAAGTCCACGCGGATCCTCGAGATGGGATGCAAAGCACTTGCAACGCGGATGGCCGATGCGGATTACACCAAGCGGCTTGACCCGATTCCTCGCTCCCTGAACGCTCTGGCGCTGCTCGCAAGCGGCAACCCAGCCTATCTACCACTCGTAAAAAACGAATCGCAATGGGCTGCGAACTTCCAAAACGATGGTATGGAAACTTGGTACTACGGCTACGTCATGATGTTTCTCGCCGAGTATAAGATCGCGACGGGTGATGATTCAGTTATGCAAGGCCTATCGAGGATGGCACTTCAAGCGGCCAACGGGCAGAGCGCGGTCGGATCTTGGGGACACCGTTTTGCAAGACCCGACGGACGACTTTACGGTTATGGCATGATGAACTCACCAGGATTGCCACTTACCATCTCGCTGGTGCTTGCTAAACAAGCCGGAGTAGAGGATCCGGCGATCGACAGAGCCATCGAACTGAGTGTGCGGCTTATGCGATTTTACATCGACAAAGGAGCGATTCCCTATGGAGATCATCATCCATGGATCGAGACACATGAGGACAACGGAAAATGCGGTATGGCCGCAACTCTCTTTCATTTGATCGACGAATCTCAAGGGGCCGATTTCTTTTCACGCATGAGTTTGGCTGCCCACGGTCCAGAGCGCGATACCGGACATACGGGGAACTTCTTCAATATGCATTGGGCGATGCCCGGCGTATCCCTCTCCGGACCACATGCCACCGGGGCTTGGATGAAAGAGTTCGGAAGCTGGTACTTTGATTTAGCCCGAAGCAGCGATGCACGCTTCGCACACCTTGGACCACCCGAAGATGATCGCGACAGTTATGCGGGTTGGGACTGCTCAGGTAGCTATTTATTAGCTTATGCTACGCCCCTAAAGAAACTCTACATCACTGGAAAAAAGGGGACCACTCGCAGCGCAATCGATTCCACTGCCGCAGACGCAATCATCGATAATGGACGTGGATGGAGCAACAAAGATCGAAACAGTTTTTATGACTCCCTCAGCGATGAGCAACTGATCGAACGACTTCGCAGTTGGTCACCGGTGGTTCGAGAACGAGCAGCGATGGCAATTGGCCGACGCCGAAATACTTCGATCGAACCGCTGATCGAAATGCTGGATTCTCCAGACATTCACTCGCGTTATGGTGCTTGCCAAGCTATCGCAAAGTTGCGAGGGCGCGCAGCGGGTGCGGTTGAACCGCTACAAAAATCACTGATGCATGAAGACCTGTGGCTTCGCGTAAAAGCTGCAGAAGCTTTAGCAGGGATCGGCCAAGCAGCAAATAAGGCGATTCCCCAACTCCTCGAGCTTTTAGCGCAAGTCGATCCCGAAAAAGATCCCCGGGGGATGCAACAACGCTACCTTTCGTTCGCACTATTCGACAGAGATGGTTTGCTCCAACGCTCACTAGAGGGAGTCGACCGTCCAGCGCTTTATCACGCGGTCCGCGCTGGACTGAGAAATCAAGATGGCCGAGCGCGAGGGAGTATTGGATCGATTTACAGCAAACTATCCCTCGAGGAAATCAAACCCTTGTTACCGGCGATCTACGAAGCCATCGTGCAGCCAGCACCCAGTGGAGAGATGTTCGCGGACAACATTCGCGTCGAGGGTTTAAAGTTATTAGCCGACCACCATATCGAAGAAGGTATCGAAGCGTTGGTGATATACACTCGCGACCAGAATCCTTGGGCCAGTGAGATTCGCACGCCAGAACTCATGAAGATTCTGCTGCTTTATGGAACCCATGCCAAAACGGTTATTCCGAAACTAAATAATCTCGCAGATTACTTTGAAAACGAAGAGCAAGACTTCCCAGAAAACTTGAAGAAGCTCAAGGCCGCGACGGTACGAGAAACAATCGCCGCCATCGAAGCATCGAAAGAAACTCCAATGCTCATCAAAATCCAACACGATCGATAGGATCGATAGGATCGACAGGATCGAGTTGCCCTCTCGTAGAGGCAAAAGAACCCTATTCGGCGACACAAGCCATGGATTGGAATTCTGGAACACTTTCGCATTCCGAACCAATCCAGCCTGCAACTTCGCCGAAGAGGGTTGCGTCTTTTGCGTTCTGTTATGTCGACTGGAAATTATAACTCGATTGCTTCCACTTGACTGACAAAACGACTTTCGCCCTCGCCCACGAACCCGTTGATCACTTCGAAAACGGCGTCACTAAATCCACCGATATTCAAGATATCTTCACGCTCGTACGCTTGGACCGTTCGATACGGTTGTAAGTCAATACAGACCAACTTCGGATTCACCTTGCCACCAGCTAACTGGCGTTGCTGGTTCACAAAGTCCCCCCAGGCGGTCATCACACCGGTAGCTCCGTCTCGTCCAACATTGACCCAGCTTTCGCTGTCGCTTACCAAAATAACACCCGCAAACTTTCGCTTGGCGTACTTCTTGTTAGCTGCAACGATCGGTTCAGAACAATCTGTTCCGCCACCGCCGTATTTTGCCAATCGTTCGGCTAAGCTTAAAATCGAGTCGCTCGGATCGATGCGACAATCATAAGCTTGCGTATCGAACGGAATGATGACGCTATCCGGATTGGTTCGAACCAAGGCAGCTGCAAACAACGCAGCGGCATCCACGCAACGCATCTTGGACACTGCGCGTGCACCGTATCCCCCAGCATTCGAATTTCCCATAACATGACTGCTCATAGACCCTGAAGTATCCAACCCGATCACGACCGGCCCAGACAACTTCGGCACGTTTCCGCACGCAATCTCTGCGGCTTTATGTAATGCAACTTTGATTTCGTTCGGAACATCGCTGTTGACATTCATGTAAGCCGCAAAGTATTGGAACGGAAATTGTTTTGACCTGCGGATCTCAGTTGCGTCCGAAATTCTTGCCGCTACATAGTCGACCATGCTAACGCGGGCTGACTCTGCATGGACAATTCCTAACGGATCTGTACCATCATTGCTCTGATCAAAAACACCGTGCCGCATCAATGTGTTCAAGTTCATTCGCAAGGCTTGCGGCCCCATGATTCGAGCGATTTCCGCCCAGACCAACGGCCCCTTCGCAGCGTCCGACAACAAATCCCAACGGATGTTGCGCAACCCGCGAACAATGCTCGCTTGCTCTACTTCACTCTTCGCACATCGATACGCATTGATCGCGTGAATTTCCGCCGGTAAGTCCGATTCCGTCGCCGGTTCCCATTTATCGGTTTGCCGACCTGCCAACCAGCCGAACAAAGCACGACGCTCATTGTCCTTCGGCGTCGGACGAGCCATCCGCAAGATGTCTCTTAAACTCGGATCATTACCGACAGTACTGTTGATCAACTTGGTGTTCGATGCCTGATTGAACCATCGTTGGAAAGCGCGTTGCAAAGAGCTTGACAACCCTTTGCGACTTCGGATCACGGATCCATGTTTTCCCTTACGGATAAAACGCCCCGAACGAACCATTTGAAACACAGTCCGCAATACGCGTCCGTTATCGACGATGCGATCGAAAACGCGATGCGTCAACTCGTTGTCTCGGATTGATAAAGCGACCAACAATGCGGCTGACATGTCTTTCATGTACGCTTTTTCTCTTGCGTACAAAGCCAACTTAGCCAAAAACACATTATCATCGACTTCATCAATCAAATTCAAAACATCTTGCAACTGAGTTTCTGCAGTGCTGTAGTAGGTTTTTCCAAACGCACCTGTCGCAGCGATTTGGGCCAATGCATGCTTCGGCTCCAACTTGTACGCGCAACCACCAGCTTCATTGGTGGTATCTGCTTTTCGGAATCGGTCTGTAATACTCTGAAACAATGACTTGTTTGCCATGATTGGCCTCAAATATCGAAATAAAACATGAAACAAAAACGACCGGCGAAGGTTGTCCAGAGCGCCATGACGACGAGCGTCATTTGGCAGCTATCACTGCCACGGCTAAGGGTTGTGATATGTACTCCGGAACGGCAGTCGGTCGCTGTTCTTACTCCCTAAAAGTAGTCATCGCGATTTACGCCATCAAAAGCAGCCTGAATCGAGACAGCATCGCTTGAATATTCTGCCGCTGCCGCATGGACAAGGATCATTGCGTCCTAATTTCTCCTGCAACAACTTGTCTCCATGAACGATGCGAACGCCTCGCTTTACATTTGTCTCGGATGGGAATCCTCGACGACGTTTACTCATCGGCTCGAAAAAAGGAGTCTTCGAGAGGTATCTTACGCATGATAGTGCTCCTTACATTGATGCACTGGTGAACTTGCTTTACCCAATCAAAGACCAAGAAATCGAAAATCGGTTCGCGACGGCGGTAAAAAACTTTCGATTTCAGCCAGTAAAAGCCGGCTAGCAACCGGCCTGGCAGCCATAATCCGGAACTTGTTCGCAGCGAGAAAATAGGGAAAATAGCAAGCGATGCCTACACTAATCTCACGCCATGATTACTAGGATGCTGAAGCAGTAACTACCATCGCTACTTCTACGTCCCCAAGAACTTTTCAATCTAACAAACAATTCCGCCGAAGGCTTTCTAATGTCAGTTCAATTCCGCTGTCCATGCGGTGCCACGCTTCGTGCCAACTC
>JBEICB010000089.1:0-20008 GCA_040373655.1 Pirellula sp.
GAAGCATTCGTCATTAAGACCATGCGGGAATTCCTGTTGTCGACCAAAGCTGCGGAGCGAATCAAAGCGACCATCAATCGCACTAAGACCAAACGATCCAAGCAGGTATCCAACGACGAACGCAAGCTCGCAGCATTGCGACAAAAGATCGAACGTGGCAGCGAGAACCTAGCGTTGGCCGAACGCGAGGATTTTGCAGCAATCTCCAAGCTGCTCAACCAATGGCGTGAAGAAGAGTCCGCGATCATCGAACGCATCGAGAACGCCAACAAGCACTTGGAACCGTTGCCCGAAGCCATCGATGTGATTCAGCAATACGGTGCACTCGTCGAGCGCTTGCACAACGCCGACCGCGTGAAGCTCGCCCATGCAATATCGCTAACCGTAGCCTCGATCAGCATCGAGTCGCGAACAGCCAATACCGGCGACATCGAGCATCCCGAGTTGGTCGGCAAATTGCATCTCCACGAATCGCTAGCCTCCAAGCCAATCGTCATCTCCGACGAAGCCATCGGACGCCGAAAGATATGGCGTGAGATAGCCGACCTAATACGCCATTCAAAACAGCCCCTGCATCTCAAAGAGATATGCGAGCACATTGGCACGCCCGATCCCTCCCACGCCGCCTACCACATCCGCCGCGCCGAATCCGCAGGACTAATCAAGAAGATAGGCCATCAAGGCGGTTGGGTTTCTAAATCACGTTTCTAGGAAACCAAACGCCGCTCATTTGTAAAGAGTGTCGCGATGATATGATCTTGAAGTCGTCAATGAATGCAACGAGCTTATCCGAGAATGGGTATCGAGAAATCTGGCCGTCCGACGGGCAGCAAACAAGCATCTCGTTTACGTCGGGTCCGAACAAATCGAAGTCGTCGACTTTTTTGCTTTCGTCAACCTTCATCGCTAGCTGTATTGCACAGTTCGTTCGGTGGTTTTCCAAGTCCTTGCAGCGGTTCTCCCAGAGTTGAACTACGGCATCTAGGGTCGGTTTGCCGTATGTGATATCGCAATCGATTTTTGACGCGACCCAAAGTAGATTATCGGTAAACTGCTTTAGTATGGCAGCATAGTCAAGATCGTTTGATAGGATGCAAGTACGCTTTTTGTGCAGAAAGAGGTTTGCTGCCGCAAATCCAGCCAGTCGCTCGTCTGATTGCAAGAAATCGTCTTCGCGCATTTTCTCCCGTCGCTTCGCGGGATGCCTAAACCATCTTCGTCTTGTGAACTTGAATTTGCGTTTGACGTGGTCGTCCGCAAATTGAAGCTCTTCAATTAATTCCATTATTTTGCTTGCAAAGAAGTCACCTTCGTTCGCAAGCTGTTGAATTGCTTTTTCCTCTGCGATCGCTTGCGACAGTGATTCGGTCTCCATGATGTGCAATGTTCGGACTCGAATCGATGGCGCTAATTGGGTCGCAGCATCCATCAGCAAATTGAAAGACTCCGGTTCGTCCGCAAACCATGTCTCCGATGCGATTCGGTTTGAGGCACCGAGTTGCGACACAACACGAAGGCCGCTCTTTGCTTCCTCTGGCCGCTTATTCAGCTCGCGAACAATTTCTTTTGTCGTAATGACATTAGCCAGAGTTTCGAATTCGCGTTCCACAAAACCCGACTGAAGAACATTGGCATCCACGAACCAATCGATACTCGGGTCTTTCATCAGATGCCCAATGATTTGTTGGCCTAACTCGATTAGCTCTTGCACTGCAATGTTCCGATCTTTCGTATCTCGCGCTACTGGTAACCGTAGCTATTGTAAACCAAAGTAGGTTTCTGCACGCTGAGCACCCTGCGACAACCTATTCCGGTTTCAATCACAAACACACCACTCTCCGCTCGGCCTTCTCTCTGTGTACTCCGTGGCTCTGTGTTTCCAATTCTTTTCCGTAGCCCACTGGTATGTTCCGCGGTCCACTGTTTAAACCGTATGCATGGAATGAATGGCGGCTTGATGAATCGTGTGTGGAAAATGATTGCCATGGTACGGACCGCTGCACATACCCTACGGCTTGAGAAAGTTGAATCTAGAAAGTTGAAAGTAGAAGCATGCACGCCAAATGCTCGGCGGTCTTCTCCGCGTCTTGGCGTCTTTGCGTGAGACCGTTTTTCAACCGTTGGGTAATCGTTACGAAGATGGTTACCGTCTTTTTTAAAGATGATCCCCACTCTTGACCTTAAACAGCGCTGTTTCTCCGTGGCAACCACCGAGCTATACTCACAGTCTACCGTTTGTGCCTGCGTCCAACGAAGCTCCCTTCTATGTACCGCAATATCACCCATATCCTTCCAAGGCCCATCCTCTGCCTTACCCTCCTATCGGTGCTGCTGCCAACGGCATTCTCACAGGACTCCACAACGCTCCCCGATCTCGAACGCACTGCTCGTACCCTCCTTCGAGATCGCTGCATCGAATGCCACGGAGAAACTACCCAAGAAGGTGGTCTGCGCCTCGACCTGCACGAAAGCCTGTTGGCCGGAGGTGACTCGGGAAAAGCAATCCAACTAGGCCAGAGCTCCGAAAGCCTGCTTATCTCCAGAGTCTCAGCGTCAGATGACTCTCGCATGCCCCCCAACGGCTCCCCTTTGGACTCTTCACAAATCGAGACCCTTAAACAATTTATCGATGCCCAAGCTCCCTGGACCGACGCCCCGCTCGCCGATCCAAAACGCGATCACTGGGCTTGGCAACCCCTCTCATCACCATCCCCACCACCCCTCAACCACAACCTCGCTGATGAATCCAACCCTATCGACCAATTCTTGAACGACCAACTCGCAAAAGTAGGAATCATCCCAGTCGCCAAAGCTAATCGCGAAGTCCTAATCCGTAGACTTTACTTCGACCTGCTTGGACTCCCTCCAACCCCCGATGAAGTCGAACAGTTTCTATCGGACTCCTCCCACGACGCTTGGGAACGACTCGTCGATCGCACCCTCGCTTCTCCCCATTACGGCGAACGATGGGCTAGACACTGGCTCGATATCTCCCATTACGCCGATACCCACGGTTTCGAACGGGACCAACGACGCGATAACGCTTGGCGATACCGCGACTGGGTCATCGATGCCCTAAACAAGGATCTTCCCTACAATCAATTCATCCGCGATCAAATCGCAGGCGATGTCCTGCCAGAATCCACCCCCGAGTCGACGATCGCCTCAAGCTTTCTTGCCGTAGGCCCCTGGGATTTTGTAGGGCAAGTAGAAACCCCAAGCCCCGTCATCAAGCGACTCGCTCGCGCCGATGACCTCGATGATATGATTGCCCAAGTTATGACAAGCATCTGCGGAGTAACCATCCACTGCGCCCGATGCCACAACCACAAACTAGATCCAATTCAACAACAAGAATACTACTCCTTGGCTGCTATCTTCTCGGGCGTTAAACGTGGCGATCGAATCGTATCCGCTGAAGAATCATCCGCGATCGAAAGCCAAAAATCCGATTTAAAAAATCGCAAACGATCTATCGACCAAGAATTATTGCAACTCACTCACGGCCTCTCACTCGCAGATATCGTCGGAGGAGGAGACGGATCGGGGAACGGTGTGCCCGGACAAGGAATCGATCCAAACTCCGGAAATCTACAAGCCCCAAACGACAAGCGAGGATTTCTCGCCGACATTGTCGTTAATCGTCTTAACCAAACCAAAAACCCCTGGATTGACGCTGTTTTTATCCCCGACGGCGGCGCACTCCGCCAACTAGCCATCTCTCAGTCAGGTATTCAAGCCCTAGATATACCCGCAACCGATTCGAAAGCCTGGGATGCCATTCGCAACGGTCCCGTCAATTCCCAGTTCTCCACAACCCTCCAAACGATCGACTACGCCCCACCCGGCTATAGCATGCTCTCCCTGCACGCAAACGCCGGCATCACTTTTCAACTTCCCCACGACAAACTGCTGACCGCTAACAGCACATTCTCACAACCAGCAAACAGCAGCACAACTTCCACCGAGCAATCTACAAGTCCATCCACTGAACCGGCTTCTTTTACCTTCACCTCGCACGTCGGATATTTCGGACAAACTCCCAAGAACGGCGCTGATGTCTTTGTGTTGCTCGATGGTCAAATCGTCTTCAAATACCTCGGACTCGGACGAGACGATGGACTGCAAACCATTCACATCGATCTTCCCCAAAAAGATGCATACCTCACATTGATCGCTACCGACGAAGGAAACAGCATCGGGCACGATCAAGTATGTTTCATTAATCCTTCCATTGCTTCAATACAACAGTCGCAATCTCCAGCGATCATAGAACGGATTGCCATCCTACGTGATCAATCCAAAAAACTACAACAAGAGTTGGACAAACTACCCGCTCCACGTCGGGTGTATGGAGTACTGACCGAGCCCCCCACACCCATCCACCGCCTACACCGTGGGAATACCGAGGATCCTCGCGAAGTCGTCCGACCAGGGGTTCTCTCTTGCGTTGGACCAAAACTTCAAGAGCTTGAACAACTTGATCAGCAAACTCCCGATGCACAACGCCGACTCGCTCTCGCCGCATGGCTCTGCAGTCCCGACAATCCACTCCCCGCTCGCGTAATTGCCAATCGCCTTTGGCATTATCATTTCGGAAAAGGAATCGTCAGCACTCCTAGCGATTTTGGGCTCGGTGGCTCACTTCCAACCCATCGCGAACTGCTCGATTGGCTCGCAGACCAATTGATCCAATCCGACTGGTCCATCAAACGACTCCATCGCGTTATTCTGCTTTCACAAGCCTACCAACGCAGTTCCTCAGGAAACGAAAACCCAGCGGAATCTGTCGATGCTGCAAACCAACCCGTTTGGCGTCAAAACCCAAGACGCTTAGATGCGGAATCCCTGCGAGATTCGATCCTGTTTGTGTCGGATTCCATGGTGCTAAACATGCATGGACCTGGTTATCGCGACTTCGATTACCAAGAAGAATACGCGCCTGTCTACAAACACCGCGTTTTTACTACCCCCGAAGTTTTCCGCCGCAGTATCTACCGTTTCGTCGTTCGGACCACTCCCCACCCCTTCTTGACCAGCCTCGATTGCCCAAATCCAGCGACCCTCACCCCGGTTCGAAATACGACAACCACCGCAATCCAAGCTCTTGCAACTCTCAACAATGCACTCATCCTGCAACAGTGCAATCACTTCGCACAACGCCTACTGCGAGAGCATCCCGATAATATCGAAATGCAAGCGGAACAAGCGATCCGTATTGCGCTCTCGCGCCGAGCATCCGATGAGGAAATCCAAAGTGCATCGCAATTGATCAGGGAAGCTGGACTGCCTCAGCTTTGTCGAGTGCTATTCAACACCAACGAGTTCATCTATGTCGACTAAGAACAGCTTGATTGACTCCGCACCGCTCTCTCACGATTCGCGCAGGGACTGGCTAAAAAGTGCCAGTACCGGATTGGGTATCTATGCCCTTAGCAACCTACTTCGCAATAATGCTCCTGCGCTAGAGCATCGTTCAAATCAAAAAGAACTACATCACCCGCCACGTGCAAAACATGTGATCGAAATCTTTTGCCCCGGTGGGATGAGCCATGTAGATACCTGGGATTACAAACCCGAGTTAGAACGGTTGCACGGAACTCCCTTTGACTCGGAACTTGGAAAACAAACGTTTGCAGGTGTCGCCGGCAAACACGCCAAGAGCTACTGGCAGTTCAAACAACACGGTCAATCTGGGCGTTGGATATCTGATCTTTTCCCCAATCTTGCTCAACATGTAGACGACTTGGCCTTTATCTACTCGATGCAAAGCAAATCCGCTCTGCACGGTCCTGCCATGTTCATGATGAATAGTGGCTTTATTCAACCCGGGTTCCCTTCCATGGGCTCTTGGGTCACCTACGCCCTCGGGAGCGAGTCAGAGAATCTTCCTGAATTTGTCGTGCTCCCCGATCCCAGAGGACTCCCACCTGGTGGAATCATCAACTGGGGGGCGGGTTTCCTTCCTGCCATGCACCAAGGAACCATCATGGAAATCGGCAATGGCAACGAGATCATCCGCGACCTGTTCCCCGCCGAACCGATCGAAAGAGATGCTGAATCTCGAGGAATTAGCCTCCTTCAGCGATGGAATAAAAAACACGCACAGGAACGCCCGAACGATTCCATGTTAGAGGCAAGAATCGCATCTTTTGAACTCGCAGGGAAACTCCAAGTCAGCGTCCCCGAAGTCATCGATCTGCATCAAGAGTCTACGACAACGCACGCCAAGTACGCGATCGATGATCCGGACGTCGGCCCCTTCGGAAAACAATGTTTGTTAGCCCGATGACTCGTCGAAAGAGGTGTTCGATTCGTTCAGATCTACTGCGGAGCTGAAAACACATCCCAGAAAGCCATTCGCCCAAACTGGGATTCGCACGAAGACATCGTGCGTGATCATGGATACTGGGGACGCATCCTCGATACAGGAACCGCCGCCCTCCTTGAAGATCTCAAGTCTCGCGGCATGCTCGACTCGACCTTGGTAATCTGCACCACTGAATTCGGTCGGCAACCGTTCATGCAAGGAGAACAAAAAGGGCGCGATCACAATCCAGGCTCCTTTACCGCATGGATGGCCGGAGGTGGCATTCGTGGTGGCGCGTCCTACGGAACCAGCGATCCTATAGGCTTTAGAGCTGCCGAAAACCCTACCTACTGCTACGACTTGCACGCCACCGCACTGCACTTGCTAGGTATCGACCACGAGCGGCTTACCTTTTATCACAACGGGATTGAACGCCGGCTCACCGATGTCCATGGGCATGTCATCCAAGATCTACTCGCCAAGCCGTAATCTCACGAAGACCACTACAATTGCACCGTCGTCAGCGATAACTCATCAAATCAGAAACAGTAGTTTCTCCTACGCTTTCTCTTTGTGCCCCAGAAGCCCCAGCACCTTCGTCTCGAGAAATTTGCATACCGCTGGCAAACGAACCCATTGGGATAGAGCTTCGGAGGTCCATGCCAAGCCGACAAAGAGGACGAGGAAGTTCACAAGCTGTCGAATCCAACCAGGTTCAATCGACGGGTAGTAAAGCGGTGTAAGAAGGTCGCGTACTGGCATGTGAGCCAGAAAAACCCACAGTGTGTGCCGCGACAAGAACCGCACCCATCGTGGACATTCTATCCGGTAAAAAAAGGACAACAGTGCTGTCGTGTAGACGACATACAGCAACGTTACACTCATCGAAGTCAGAACTATCGAAAGCAAGGGACTCTCAGTAGAGATTCTCCCGAATGGATTCTTCTTGGAAATACCGTACGACTGTACGATCTGCGTCCATACAAACAGGAAACCGAGAAAAAGTATTCCTCCAAATAGCATGGTCCCACGCTTGCTCAAAAACGCAGACAACGAAAATGCACTTGAGCCTCCGCTCTGATCCGCTTGATCCCGTCCCAAGATCATTCCTGCCATCAATGCAGGTAACCAGCTCGTAAAGGACATATAAGCATTGAAGTCTCTGCCGAACCACATCCATAACGAACGCACACTGATCTCAAGTACCATCAATGCAAAGAACCAAGTCCAACTTGGTTTTACATGACGGAGCAACAGTGCCCAGATCACTAGCAATTGAAAGTAAGTTCCGATGTACCAAGTTGACGGATTTGCAGGAAATGCGTTTTCAAAGATTGTATTCAACCCACCGATGAACGGTAGGTAATTCGATTCCGCAAGATTCGCCCGCACCCACCAAGAACAACAACTGTAAATTAGCGCGAGGAACAAACCGTATACGAAGACCGGCGAATACCGCCGCAAAAACGTTTGCAAAGGTGCCGCTCCACGGTTCGCTAAACTATAACCCGTGATAAAGACGAAAAAAGCGACACCCAACTGCTTGGGATTGATTGGATTAAATCTAGGGCCAATCAAGTCATCCATTCCAGTATGCCCACCGAGGACGATCGCCATCCCCAAGAACTTCAGCCAGTCAATCCAGTGCTGATAATTAATGACCGACGAAGGACCCGCTCCATTTTCTGACATTGGTGGTGTTTCGGTGTTCATGGGCTCTGATCCGATTAGGAAGATTTTTCGTCTGCGGGATCCCCTTTGGATTCCTGCGGTGATTCATACAATTTTTTCACAAAGCGTGCTGGATTGCCCGCAACCATAACATAATCAGGAACCTTGCTCGCAACCACTGTCCCCGCTGCCACCTGAGCTCCACGCCCCACCGGTGCAGCGATGATCGCCCCCTCCCCGATCCACGCGTACTCGCCAACTTCCGTTGAGAAAAGCTTGGGCTGGGCCAAGGTGGTCCAGCGTCCTTGATCATCCATCACGTGGTGCTCCCCCTGGCTAAGAATGCTCGATCGACTCCCAATCAAACAGCCCCGCCGCAATACCGCTTCTCCTAACATCGCGTAATTGCCCACGTAAACGTGATCTTCTAAGAATGCTCCACGGTCGCAGATCAAAACCCCAAACCCAATGTGACACCGCGGTGAGCAGTATTTAATTGTCCCCTGGTAAAACGCCCGCCGAACAATCATCCCAATGAAACCCGGCAACAGAGCGCAAAACTGTCCACAGCTAAGAAACATTCGCTGGGAACCAGGTCGAACGATCGTCTCCAATCGACAAAGTCCGATCATCGGAGAAGCAAAAAGTAACGATGTTACATTAAGAGCACGCAAGACCACGTTCTTTAGGATTGAATCGCTCGACAATTCCTGAAACTCCAAGTTCTATATATGCCGTAGACAATGTTCACCACGGCCTTTAGTCCAAAACTCTCTTGAACATGCATCGACGACGATGACCGCAAGCTCTAACCTACAGCCAATTGCGTCCGACTACACATGGTCAGAACTGGCAATCACGCCAAGAGTCAGTAGCTAGGAACGGTCCCGTTTGAATCGGTCGGTCGCAAGCACTCCCGTTGCGATCGTGACTTTTGCTGGAATGGCTTCGGTCGGCACTCTTCCCAGACAATGACTACGCATCATCGTCTTAAATTCAGCCTGCGTCACCCCCTCGTTTAGCACCACTCTCGCTTCGACGACTTGCCCTAACAAAGGGTGAGGTCTCGCCACAATCGCAGCCTCGCGAACACATGGCATCTCCAACAATATACTCTCAATCTCAACCGGAGATACTTTCGTCCCACCGACGTTGATGAAATCCGATTTGCGTCCAAGAATGCGGAATAAATCCCCCCGCACCTCTACCGCATCGCCGGTATCCATGAAACCATCAGCGTCCAAGGCACTTGGAGCATTCAAATATCCCAACATCGTCGTTTGAGCTTTCACCCAAAGCCTTCCGTCAACTACCTTGGTCTCATACCCTTCTCCACCAAGCCGCATCCAAAGGGATTGATTGTTCTCAGACTTCGACTTGAGAATCCCCAACTCCGTTGTCCCGTAAGTCTGCAATAATTCCACTCCTGGCAACTTACTCGACAACTGTGTTAACACACTCTCGGGCATCGGCTCAGAGCCGTAGGTAATGCGACGTAACGAGGAGACGTCAAACTGCTCCACAGCACCGGATAGCAAAAACAAATTCAAAAAAGTCGGTGAAACAGGCAGGGTCTCAATGCGATGCTCTTGAATCGCCCGCGCAACATCATGTGGGGTTCTCGTCTGCGGAACAATCAATGAACCGCCATGTGACAGCGAAAACAGAAGAGTATTCATGCCACCAATGTGGTCCATATGCATGAAAGCTAACATCTTCCCAGCTGCACGCGGCTGGGCATATCTCAACTGCATTCGATCTAAATCCTGTACTGCCGCTTTGGGATCCCCCGTCGTCCCAGAAGTAAACAATACTAGCCCCGAATGCCCCGCTTCTTGGAGCTTTTGATACAGCGGGTGAACCTGCGAAGTCTCAGAATGCACCTTGGACACTTGCAAGCCGACACCATCTGGCTTACGAGTAACCCGATGGGTCGCTTGGGCGATCGCAATCAATCGATCAATCCGCGGACTCGCATCATCTGGGAGAGGAACCGCTACCGTTCCCATCTCGGCAAGGGCCAAAAAACAAGCGATCATATCGCCCGTGTATTGTCCCGCAAATGCGACTACCGATCCCGCTGAAATACCCTCCGCTCGGAACTGGTCGACGCACTCAACCACTCGGTCCGCCAGCCGTCCGTAGGTCCAGGACTCATTCAGAGCCCCACCGACGAAACAATCCTTGTCCGAAAAGCGTCGCAGCGACTCCGACCACTTGATGCTCACCCTGCACCTCCCAAATAAAGCACTTGACCTGTAATCATATCGCTCTCGGGACGCAGGAAAAAATCGACTACGTTAATCACATCCTGAGGCGTAGCCCACTTCCGTATCGCTTGACGATCAATCAGCTTCCGCAACGCCTCTTCGGATATCCCACGCAACAATTCCGTGCGAATCGGACTCGGCCCTACCATGTTCACCGTAATCCCCATCCCACCTAACTCGTGAGCCAAAACTCTCGACCACTGCTCAATCGCAGCTTTGCTTGCCGAATAAGCCGCCTCACCTTCAAGCCGGTAAGGAACTGCAACCGTTGAGAAATTTACTATCCGAGGGTGCTTTGAAGATCGCAACAATCGAAGAGCTTGTCCTGTCATGCCAAAAACTGCATGAACATTCAAATCAAAAACCTTCTTCGCAGCCGCCGCAGGCTGAAGCGCAAAAGGACTCATCGCTGCCGTACCCGCATTGTTCAGCAACGCATCCAAATGACCAAATCGCTGCTTAACCTCACGAAACATCTGCGAGACCGCCGCCGAGTCCGTGACATCAACTTGAAAGTGAGCAAACCGCTCGGATGTCACCGAACACTCCGAACGGGAACATCCAATCACAAAATCACCAGCAGCCAAGTAATGCTCAACCAAGGCCAAGCCTAGGCCACGACTGCAACCCGATACGAAAATCTGCCTGCCTGATTTCATGTTCCTTGTTCCGCACTCAATTCCAAAATCAAGTCCGTCATCGATGCAACGGACCGATAAGGACTGCGTGCTCGCGACATCGCTCGCGCATCACTCAGATTCACTTCGACACCCTTAGATGACAAAGCCTCTTCGACGTCAAATATCAACGTCACCAGTCCAAGTGAATCAAGCGGACTACCCTCGCCAAATAACGTAGCGGTAGGGGAAATCTCTAATTTCTCACCCTCTGCACGCATCTGGTTTAACTGCGTACAACAATCAAGGAGCAGTTGCTCCACTTCTTCTCGACTCAATTGTGGCATACCAAGCCATCCTCTTTCTCTAGTTTGGAGCAACCTTGGGCTGGTACCACTCCTATAGCCCCAAAGAAGGTAACAAAAAACCAACCAATCCGCAAGACTTGCACCACAATCCTGTTCACTCTCCCCCAGTTCATTACATCCCCCCCCCTCTCCGCCCGCCCAACCATGAAACTCAACGGAAGACCGATAAAAAATGTGCGACAAATTGCCTTGGAACACCCATCCTCCCGCCCCCCCTGTCACAATCACCGATCTCCAGACAACCTACGTCCCTCTACCCCTCCCCGCCAACTCTCTTGCGTCTCTTCAAGCGATTCCATTCCAGCCATCTCCCGATGACATACCCCGGAAACTGCCCCATAGCCCGAAACCATGACACCCCCTCCGGCCACGACCATCGATAGCGTCTCCAAGCCATCTTCAATCGCTTGATCAACCCAACCCCTTCGCCGCTAACAACTAATTGCCCCCCCACTCCTCCAGCCAATCCAAGCTCCGGCAAGATAGATCTGTCGGTGATCTCTTCCACCAAACGGACCAACTCAGTCGCTTCCGATCGCAATGGATACTCGCCCAGTCGATTCCGAATCTTCTCCCAGTCCACTTCCCCTTTCTGCATCAACAGGACATGTGATACCCACCGAAATGGCTGGCCACCACACACTTGCCTGATCACGAATTCCATCGACTCAGTAGCCCCCATCACACGCACCGTTTTGTCACCTAAACAGATGGCCTCCGAACCGTCCCAAATCTCTTTCCATCGACTTCCAAACCAAGTCTCCATACGCCAAGTTAAACTCAACCATTCCCCCTGGCCACGATGCATCCCAAGATGATCCATCCCCCAAACGACACCTTCCAACCAACGCTTAGGTAATACCAATCCATCATTGGGGATCCATCCCTGATCCATCAATACCCGTATCCCTCGTACCGCATCAATCGCAGAGTACACCGCGAATCTCAAATGCCCCCTGTAAAGTGGGTATCGTAACTCGTTGTCGAATAAGCATGACGTCAGAGGCAAAGCAAGGAATTCCACTTGCCTATCTCCATACGACTTTCTGCCTCCAGGCAACCACTCAATTAAATTTTTCTTAACTGTCTGATTCTCAACCCAAGTCTTGCGGTCTATACCCATGAAGCGTGGAAACAGCGGATGCTCATAGCCAAGCCCTCGCAGATTGTGACAAACAGAGGGCAACAAACGAACAACCTCCGGCGAGATCTCCCCGTTCCAATCCACACCCGCATTCCACCTACAAAAAGCTTCCCACGAACCGGAGTGCTTGGCAAAAGCCGCTAACAACAAATCCTTCTCACTGGCCGATAACATCTTCATTCCCCATCGCCCGAAAGCTGCCGTATCAAGCTACACCACTGCGACATCATGCGGGACTCCGTAAACCGATCCGCCGCGCGGTCGTGCGCCTTGATTCCTAACCGTAACCTTGACTCTTTATCTGTCACCAATTTCACAATCGAATCGGCAAGCAGATCCTAATCCAACAAATACTTCAACCTAGGCTTTTCATTGCGAGCCACCAAACAACAAAGAATCTCACCACTCCGAATACATAAACATCGCTGGTCCCGCCTACGCAGTTGATAATGCTCGAATGCATCTTCCAAACAGCCCTTTTCCTCGATCGCTGTAATCAGCGTCTTGTGCAGTTCCGGAGTCGCAAGATGGATTCGCAGAGCTCGCCTACATAGCAACTCCAAATCGTCCCATCGACGTAAATGCTGAAAAATCCGCATCAACTCGAATACCGCTTCTAAGTATAACGGGTCTAACTCTATCGCCTTCTGCAGCCCATCAATTGCCTGCTTCAACCGACCTCGCTTCAACCAACCCAGTGCCATCGCACGATGCCCCAACGCGTTTTGTCTCGCTAAGTGCGCTAAATCACCGGTCTGTTCTGTCATCTCTGCAATCCCCAATTCGATTCTAGAAATCCTTCAAGCTCTTCTTCATGCGTTGCAAACCATTGCTGAAGCATTTCCTTCGTTCCCGAACTCATCGGAGGGTATCGACCCTCGTTGTGTCGCTCGAAACTTCCTGGGACATAATCTTGTACCCCTAGAAATCGCCACACCTGCCGTAATGTATTTGGCAAGTCCCTGTTCATCGATTCAGTCCTCAAAATCAAAAACTGCTCTGGCGGGAAGTAATTCAACCAAACGCGAAGAAAAGGAAGTGCACAACTCTCAATCAAATACCCGTTGTCACGATCCAAATCCCAGCCGTGCAAATCCAAGGTTGGAGCAATTCCATACCTTCGAATCTCTTCTGCAATCGCATCTTCAAACGACTTTGACTCAATTTTTATCCGGCGATACATCCAATAATGCGAATAAGCTCTAGCGACCGGGTCTCTCAACAATACTATGAACTTTGCGTTGGGTAAATCGCGCGCTATACGCCCCGCAGCCTCCGGATGAACAAGCGAAGTTACCGAACCCTCACCGGTGAAGAGCTTCGAATCATACGATAAGCAAGGGAATTGCGATCGATACCACTGAGCCCCAAGATGGTAGTACTTGGACCAATAGTGCGGCTCCTTGATCAATGGAGCCACTATCGAAGGATGCATCGATAGATACTGAAAAAGCGCCGATGTCCCCGCTTTTGCCTGACCAAGGATCAAAAAAGCTGGACTCGCTCCCTCACCCTCTTCCTCCACCACACTCCTCTGACCATTACAAAGCCGACCCGCTGTTCGAAACAACTTCGTAGCAACATCCGCATTTGAACGCATGGATTCGACTTGAGCCAACAAAACAATCGCGTGAAATGCCTCCGGATGTTTAAGAACAAACTCGCCCAACCTCCGCGATAACTCATCATTTTGAAAAACCTGAGGCCCCAAATACGAAGGAAATGGTATCTGACTTGCCTCGTGCTCAGGTAACAATTCGGCAGCCTTTAGTAACTCATCCACCCAAGCCGATTGAAGAAACTCCTCAATCGGCTTTGTCCGTTCTAAAGGGGCAGAATTTATCCTCCTCGACAACCTATACGTCGCAACGCAATACGGCTTGCTTGAGCCCCTCGTAAGCATCACTCGTTGGGATGAATTCTTGCCCAACGTAACCCTTGTATCCTAACCGATGCAACAACCGCATAATTGGTGGAAAATTAATCTCTTGGTCGTCATCCAATTCCTTGCGTCCTGGATTTCCCGCGACGTGCACGTGACCAATGATATCGAAGTTCTCCTCCAAACGACGCATCACATCTCCGTGCATGATCTGCACGTGATACACGTCAAACAGCATTTTCACTCGCTCAGAACCTACGGCGCGTACAATCTCAGCAACCAACGTGATGTCGTCCCCCTGATATCCAGGATGCCCCTTCATCGGATGCGTATCGTCACGGGTGTTCAAATGCTCCAAACACAGTGTAACACCTTTCTTCTCCGCCAAGCCTGCAACTTGCTTCAATCCCGCAACGCAGTTTTCAATGCACTCAGAACGAGAGATCTCCCCACTATTCGGATCCTCGGCATCTCGCCACTTGTACCCGGTAAAGGCAATCACATTCGGAAAGCCCGCCGCTGAAGTATCCTCAATTGCTTGAGTCATACGAGAGATCACTTCCGCGTGATAGACTTTGTTGTTGAATCCCTTCACAAAAGGGGCACCCGGCATACCGTTCGGCGCCAATACACACTTGAGCCCGTGCTTCTTAATCGTCTCCCAATCCTCTACCGGCAAAATTTCCAACGCGTCGCATCCCAACTCCTTGGTAACCTCGCACAACCGATCTAGCGACCACTGATCACCACAAGCCTGATAGCACCACCCAACGATCGACTGACGGATATTGTTCTTAAGGGTTAACATTGCACTTTTCTACTGAGAGGAATCCAAGAATTTGCAAACCAAACGCCACGCTGATTTGCCAAAGACCAAAGCCTGCGAGGCTTAGCTTTTATGCCGGAAAGTATCGGGGACAATTTGGCAATTCGCAAGCCAACGGTAAGAATTCGCCTCTTGAGAGGGAAAATCTACCGATTTCGAGACGCATTCGGCTTGGGGGAACTTCCACAGCGAAGTTCCGCAGTAGCGTCCCCTACCCCGTTTCTTGTAGTATAATTCTGAGGTATCCGGTCCCCTGGCGGCCCCTTCCAAAACCATTCCCCCCTCCCCCATCAGGAATGCTTACCTATGAGTTCTCGCTGCTGCACCGGACCGTCGAATCGTCGCGGGTTTCTCTCCATGGGCTTGGGCGGATTCGCAACCCTCAGTCTTCCTGGCATCCTGCGGATGCAAGCTCAACAAGCCGCGGCTGCAGAGGGAGCCGCAGCGAATCCCAACAGATCCAACCCAAAAACGGCCGTCATCATGGTTTGGAAACCAGGTGGCTGCTCCCATATCGATACCTACGATCCAAAGCCAAACGCCACAAGCGAGTATCGCGGCCCATTCAGCACCATCTCTACCAAAGTTCCCGGACTACAGTTCACGGAACTTATTCCTAAACAGGCTGCAATTGCCGACAAATTCACCGTTTTGCGATCCATGCGTCAAACCGCTCCAGGACACCCCGCCGGCTCGATGCAAATGCTCTCTGGGGACCCCGATACAAGAGATAAACCAAAGCCGAAATATCCCGACTGGATGACCGTCACCAATTACTTGCGTTCGCAACAAGAGCAACGCGATAACCCCCTGCCTCGCTACGTTGGGATCAATCCACCCCTCGAATACAACGGCCCAGCTTACCTTGGAGACATGTACTCTCCATTCACCGTCTCGGGAGACCCAAGCGCCCCGAATTTTTCGGTTCCAAATATCGGCCTCGGCGATCCAAACGAAGTCCAACGACTCGATCGCCGAAGCTCCCTTCGCCAGAAACTCGATACCCTGACCCGAGCCTTCGACCGCGCAGGGGAACTTGGTGCCCTAGACCAATTCGAAGCACAAGCCATCTCCCTTTTGACGAGCCCAAAAACGAAAGAAGCCTTCGATCTGAGCAAAGAAGACGATGCGACCCGAGATCGATACGGGCGCAACGCCTGGGGACAACAACTCCTGATGGCAAGACGCTTGATCGAAGCCGGAGTCGAAGTCCTCACCACCAGCCTCAGCGGACAACTTTGTGGTCGCGTCGGCAATTGGGATGACCACGCTGTCAATCATCACGTTTTCGACGCTCTGCGCTTTCGAGCCCAAGCCTACGATCAAGCGGTCACGGCGCTTATTGAAGACATCTACGAACGGGGATTGGATAAACGGGTCCTTGTCGTAGTAACCGGTGAATTCGGTCGAACTCCCAAAATCGAATACTCCCCAAGCACCGGTGCAGGCAACGCCAGCGCTCCGGCCGGGACGATCCAACCCGGTCGAGATCACTGGCCTCGAGCATTCTCAAACATCTGGGCGGGTGGTGGTATTCGAACCGGCCAAGTTATCGGCGCGACCGACAAACGAGGCGAAGATCCCATCGAACGCGCTTGCTCCGCCGGCGACTTCCTGGCCACAATCTACCATCACCTCGGAATCGATGCCGCCTCAACCTTTATCAAAGACTTTAACGGTCGTCCAACTCCTATCGTCGATCACGGTAAGCCAATCCCCGAACTCCTAGGTTCCAGAGCATAAGGCCATGCCCCGGATATGCTAAATTTCCAAGGCTCATCCTCTCGACTTTGCGACGGAATACAACGACGCACTTGGCTGCGCGTCGGCTCCCTTAGTGCCTTCGGCCTGGGCTTGAATCATCTTCTCGAGAACCGTTCGCTACTAGCGAACCCGCCTGCCGAACCTCATCCCTCCCCTGTCAAAATCACAGGCTCCTTCGGCAAAGCAAAACGCTGTATCGTCCTGTTCATGCTCGGTGGCCCACCACAACATGAAACCTGGGATCCCAAGCCAAACGCCCCCGAAGAAATCCGAGGTGAATCAAAACCTATTGCAACCGCCACAACGGGACTGCAAGTCGGCGAACTGATGCCGCTCACTGCCAAGCTCACCAACCACATCGCTGTCCTGCGAGCGATGGCCACTGACGATAATGCCCATTCAGCTAGCGGGTATTGGATGCTTACCGGTTATCCTCACTCCCCTCGCAACGCAGAAAACTCGCTCCCCGGCCCTCCCAACGACTGGCCTTGCATGGCCGCTGTCGTTCGACAACTCAAAGGAGACCAAGGTCCCTTGCCCGGCTCGGTCCGTCTCCCTGAACCGATCTGGAATACCGGTCGATTGCTCTGGCCAGGTCAAGACGCCGGTTGGCTCGGTAATCATGCCGATCCATGGCTCGTGCAATGCGATCCCAACGCTTCGGACTTCAAAGTCCCCGACATCGCGCTTCCAGCAGACCTCTCTCTCGAACAACTCGCTCAACGCCACGCTTTTTTCTCAACACTCAACCGTCGTCTCGATCGCATTCAAGAATCACCTCAACTACAACGTTGGGATGCTTGGCAAAATAAAGCCATCGATCTAATACGAACGAAAGAAGCCCAAGCTGCATTTGCGCTAGACCAAGAATCGCCCGCGATACGTGACCGTTACGGCCGAAATCGATTTGGACAGAGCGTTCTTCTTGCGCGGCGACTCGTCGAATCCGGCGTCTCGCTTGTCCAAGTTAATTGGACACGCTGGAAAGAAGATCCCGATAACGCCCCCGCTTGGGATACCCACGCCAATAACGCCCAGAGACTAAAAACAGTTCTTATGCCGCCGATGGATCAAGCCTACTCAGCGCTGCTCGAAGATCTACACCAGCGAGGGATGCTGGACGACACTCTCGTTGTCTGGGTCGGTGAATTCGGACGATCCCCAAAACATAACCCCGGCGGCGGGCGAGATCACTGGGGGCACGTCTTTAGCGGTGCGCTGGCCGGTGGCGGCGTTCAAGGTGGAGCTGTTTATGGAGCATCTGATCGTCAAGGTGCTTACCCCATCGAAGGACGTATCGAACCACAAGACCTTACCGCAACGGTCTATCATTGCTTGGGATTTTCTCCATCGACTGAAATTCACGACAAACTCGGTCGCCCTATGGCGATCAGTAAAGGCACCCCTATCTCAGCGATCCTCTAAACTCTACCCAACGAAAGGATCCGCTCATCGCCCATCGGGTGGCTCTAAATCGTCAAGCACTGCGATCACGAACGATATCGCCTCAAGTGATGCTCAACATCAAAAACTTCCAAGTCTCTGCCGAAAGCTACCTGAAGAACCCACTCAACAACGATGGGTATTAGAGCCGCAGAAAGATCTTGTTGCGATACATCAAGGCCAACACAAGGCACTTCAAAGATAACGTGCCAATCAACAACGAGAGCCCCTTTGCGTCCCCGAGCGTGCTAGGAATTGCACCGAGCAAGAAATCGGCGATATCACGAAAATTAACAACTCGTTGTAACATGTAGATCGTGATCGCATTAGCACCAATGACCATCCATAACCATGCCCATCGATGAAAACCAAGTCCATCGATGATCGAATAAAAAAGCCCCAGTAAAAGAATACTCCAGCCTCCGGCTACCAGCACAAAGGAACTCGTCCACAAGTTCTTGATAATGGGAAAGCGACCTATCGGCGTGTAAATACCCCATCCGTACCCAGCAGCTAACAACAACAGTCCCGCCGAAAACAAAACCACTGCTTTATTTGTCTTCGTCGCGGTCGACCGCAACCACTTACCTGCACCGATTCCAATCAATACCGTCGCCACTGCTGGGAGCGTCGACAATAACCCCTCGTTATCGCCATAGCCGTAATACTTCTCTAACAACTTTCCAGGCAACAAAGTGCGATCTAAATATCCTGATAAATTCCCAGCAGCGCTAAGGTCACCTGCAACACCACCCGGGACCGGAACATAAGACAGTATTCCCCAATAACCGACCAAAATAGCAAACCAACAAAACACCAAAGCACGCGTTGACAAATGGACTGCCAGCAAGGCCGCAATCCCGTAACAGATTCCGATGCGCTGCAATACTCCCATCCATCGCAGGTTAGCCCAATCTAGATCTTGTATCTGATTGTAAATCAAACCCATCAACACCAACAAAACCGTGCGACGAAGGATCCGAACATGCGTCTTCCAAGCACTTCCCTGCAATTTTTGCATTGAAAATGGAATTGAACATCCGACCAACATCAAGAACATCGGGAAGATCAAATCATAAAAACGAAATCCCTCCCAATCAACATGCTCCATTTGCTCAGACAATCGCGATGCGAACAGGGCAGGAGCACCACCAAGCCAATCCGGAGGTACTAACATACATACCTTCGTAACCAACGTATCCGCGCCCATGATCCAAAACATGTCGAAGCCTCGAAGCGCATCAATCGATCGGACACGCTCGCTTCCTTGATTTCCAATCTCGTTACCTCTCGATGACTTTTCCCGGAGGGATCCTCCGGCAAGACTGTCCAAGCGTCTTGTTGTGTTTTGCAGCGGCTCAAGTTGGTAGGTGGAGTCACTCATCATTTTCCCTCCGCAACCATCGTACGAATGATCGGTTTTCTATTCTTTACCAAGGGCTTTTTTAAATCTATCGCACCTGAATGATGGCCTCATCCTGCGTGCGGAATCTGTCAATCCACCCTCGGTCGACCACCACTTGCGTTGCAGGATAACGAAGCCATCACGACCGCGCCAACAACTGGATCGCTGACTTGGTGACTCATCGCAGGCTGCATTTGCATTTGTTCCAAGTGCCTAAGTATAGCAGGAACTAACGGTGATTTTTCCAATAACGTCCCGCCACTAAAAGCCAAACGAAATTCAAGCGGCTTGAGTCCGCAACGGGATGC
>JBEICB010000357.1:0-3412 GCA_040373655.1 Pirellula sp.
CGAATCGATTCCACTTCTGAGACAAGCTCAGGATGAAGCTTCAAATGCTCATCGACGACACGACACTGCTCGTCATCGAGCTCGTTCAATACGTAGGCCGTAAGCATCCAAGGTTCGAATGCACTGTTAGAAATTTTATCCATGATTGTTACCCTTAGTTTGTTGCCCCGGAAGTCTTATTCATCGATCCTCGAAGTCTCCCCAAGGCTTGATGCAGTAGTACACCAACATGCGATACGCTCAAGTCCATGACTTCAGCGATTTGCTTATACGAAAGTCCTTGCCCAAGCCGTAGTGAGAGAGCTTCGCGTTCAAGCGGTGGCAATTGTGAAATGTTTCCTTCAAGCTCTTCGCACTCTTCATCTCGCGAAACTCGTTCGCTTGGATCCAACTCGCGAGAGCGAACCTGCAAGGTTGCTTCCGTTTCCACTCTATGACCCATCCGAGACTCCTGACGATGGATATCCATCACAATGTTTCTACAAGTCTTAAACAGCCAAGCATCCACGTAAGATTCCACAGCCGAACACTCGGTGTGGCAAAGCCGAACAAAGGCCTCTTGAACACAATCGTGCGCCCGATCCCAGTCTTTATTCAACAGCCGACCACAATAAGCCACCAAAGGCCGCTGCAGTCGATCAAAGACCGACTGCACCCATTGCCGATGCTCCTGATTGCCCGGTTGCTGTTCTAGTGCCACGATTGCTCAAAATCCAAATTCGTTCTTCCGTTCAAGCTCACGCAAGGGAAACGCAAAAGAAGTCTTTTTATTAAGGGTATTTCCAAAATTTTCTCAAGAATGGGGGCCCTTCGCGTTGCCCCCGACAAGCGGTAATATAGTCGAACGCAGAGTTGACACTATTTTTCCATCATCCACCTTGAAATGGTTACGAAACGATGACAGCCACACAATCCCCCGTTGCAATCATTACCGGTGGAGCCACCGGAATCGGCTTTGGGATCGCCGAAGCCCTTGTGCAAGCCGGCTATCGCGTAGCCATCGGATCACGGCGCAAAGATGTGGTCGACGAAGCCGCCAGTCGGCTACAAAGCTTGAAGAAAGGCCAAGTCATCGGATTGCCCTTGGATGTAACCGATCGAACCAGCGTAGCTGAATTCGTTCAAGCCGTTGGCAAGCACTATGGCGAAATCGACATTTTGGTCAATGGAGCGGGAGTGAACATCAAAAACCGAACCATTGGAGAAATGCGCCCCGAACAGTGGGACCAAGTCGTCGCGATCAATGCTACCGGTGCTTACAACATGATCCACGACATCTTGCCTCAAATGCGGCAGCGCAAAAGCGGGACAATCATCAACATCTCCAGCGTCACCGGCAAACGAGCCCTGGCCCTCGGCGGAGTCGCTTATGCCGCAAGCAAATTCGCAATGACAGCGCTTGGGACCTGCGTAGCAAACGAAGTTGGCGTCGAAGGTGTACGCGTCACGAATATCTATCCAGGCGAAGTCGACACGCCAATTCTCGAGCAACGCCCCGTACCGGTATCCCAAGAGCAACGCGACTTGATCCTCCGTCCAAGCGATGTAGGTCAAGTCGTACTCTCGATCGTATCATTGCCAGGCCGAGTACACATCCCCGAATTGGTCATCAAACCAGTGCATCAAGGGTACGTTTGATCCCTGCATCCCAACTTCATCTACCGCCATGCGGGAGATTGGAAGCGTAGCATGGAGACAGTTTCAACGCAGCCGTAGGGTATGTGCAGCGGTCCCGGTCACAATCGCAAACACCTACACCGCATCGACTACATCCAACATTTCGTAAACGCCGCCATCTCCAAGGGACCGCGGAACGTACCATGCACGCATGAATGTTTTACGCGCGGTCTGGTGGGTTTCGCGGTCGGTGAATGATACGTAGCGGATGGAATGATCGTGGTTGGGTTGTCCCAGTGGTTTAGAAATTGACCGGCCCACCGCTTCACCACACCCTACGCGCCAAAAAAATTCTTCAAACAGCGCGAACTTCTTGGTACCAAACCCCCTTCGTCCGCTCCAATAACTTCCAGGGAGGCGTATCTCTATTCCATCCGCCAGTTTCCAAAAACCCGCTATATGAACGAAAACCAACCGGTAAATCCGGAACTTTATGAGCAGTTCCTGAAACTCTTTGCTCGAGACCAACTTAGGATTTACGCCTGGATTCGAGCCTTGATTCACGACCCATCAGCGTCCTCAGATGTATTTCAAGACACAAGTCTTGAACTCTGGCGAAGCTTCCCAACGTTTCGCCAGGACGCGGATTTCCTGCGATGGGCCTTGGGCGTCGCACGACATCAAGTCCTGAAGTATTGGAGAAACGCACGAAAAGATCGACTCGCCTTCAGTGATGGTCTCATCCAAAACCTAATAGTCGAGTCATTCTCTTTCGCCGAGGAACTGGCCCCACGCCAAGTGGCCCTCGATGAGTGCATCAAACAACTCTCCGATCGACAACGAGAACTTATCCATCGCTTCTACGGAGAAAATCAGAATGCTACCGCAATCGCGGGGGCGTGGCAGCGGTCAGTTCACGCTGTCTATAAGTCGCTCAAGGTCATGCGGCGATTCCTCTTTGAATGCGTCGAAGCAAAAATGCAGGAGCAACTTCGATGACATCTCATCACAAACCAAACTCCATGTTATCAAGTGGCGATGCTCAGCGAGTACTTGAACTCGCCGATAAAATCTTCTCGAATCACAACTCATCCGAGGACATGACCGAGCTGGAATCACTGTTATCCGCATCATCACATCTGCGACGAATCTACCTTCAATATGCCTTAGTTCATAGCCAGCTCGCTCTCACGGCAACGGGCCTTAGCGGTAACATCCCACTAAACCAACAAACCGACTCTCTCTCTTCATCGCATCCCACACGTACACCAAGAATCTACTTCGCAATTGCTGTCTCACTAGCCGCAGTACTCCTGATCTCCATCGGAACCTACTTGTTCAATCGAACAACCTCTGAGCAACGCTCTAACCCAGATCTCTCGAACGCTTCCGAACGCGCGGATGCTACCAAACTTCCAACCCCTCCCGGTGAACAATCTCCCATCGAAATGCACTATGACACTCGAACTCTACCCTCGCGAATCATCGGTGTTTTGGTTTCAGACCGCTCTCGGAATATCTCATCGACTACACTCAATGTACTCCAAGGGGCAACGGAACTCATTACCGCCGAGGGCATCGACTTGCAGATTGAAGGCCCCGCAAAGTTTGGAGCTAGCACCAACTCTGCCGGTATACTCTTTCACGGATCGGTGCTCGCCAACTCGACCCAGCCCAACACCGGTTACTCTATCGAAACATATGGGCTTCGTGTACAAGATCGAGGTGCAGAGTTTCGCGTCACAACGATCGAGCAGAACCTAGTTCACGTCGAAGTAATCGATGGGGATGTTGA
>JBEICB010000148.1:0-11334 GCA_040373655.1 Pirellula sp.
CACCCTACAGATTGTATCGCAGCAAGCAGCTTCAAACGTCGCCCAGTGCTCTTCCCACCCTCATCCCCCCCGCCCCTCGCTCACGCCCTGCGGGAGAAGAGGTGCCAAGATCTTTCCGTAGTATTTCCCCGTAGCATGAGACCTCTGTGGCCGTGTGAGGGGCCCGCATGTCTCACGCAAAGAAACAATGACGCAAAGGGTGAGGGACAGGGTTGGCTGGTTGAGATGCTGCTCTAGAGCCTTTATGGTTTAGGGGTGATTTCGGGATGGCTCAGCAAGTACTCGCGACGTTGCTGCGCAAATTGCTTGAGCGAATTCCCACCCACTGCCCCTCTACCTGCCCTCGGTTCAGGATCTTGCGTCGCATCGGTCTCGGACGTCGCGCTGAAGAAGTCTTCGGTTCGCGAAAGTTTTCTGGAATCGAGTCGAACTTGTTCGGCAACCGATTCTCGCAGTTGTGAAACAACAGGGCCAAGGTTCTGCCAATCGAGGTCTTCTTGAGCGATCTGCCGTAGAAGCTCTACATAGCGTTGACGGTACTGTGGCACTTGAAGCAAACGACTACGCAGTGGACGATCCGGATTATCCAGGCCGGTGAACGGATCGAGGGAGAATGGGTTGCCTCCCCTGCCCTGCCCCGCACCGGGTCCGCCAAACCCACCGGGTCCGCCTGGTCCACCTGGGCCGGGGCCACCTGGTCCACCAAACCCACCGGGGCCGCCAGGACCACCACCGCCGGGTCCGCCTCTTCCACCGCCGGGTCCGCCCGGGCCGCCGCCACCACCTGGGCCCATCATCGCTCCGCTGAAAGATTCATTCATGTCGTGTGGTGCAATATGAAATTTGCCTTGGGCATCAAGATAAATGCTGTAGTCACTACCTCGCACCCAATATCCATCGTTATTGATCAGCGCGATATCGAGCGCTAGAAATTTCAATGCACCATCGACGTCGAAAATTGGTTCGAGTTGTTCGGGAAGCTGATCGATTGGAGTCTCGTTGAGGACTTTGCAAAATTGCATCAACGCGTTCCATGATTTCTCGTTGTCGTTGTTCTTGATCTCATAGAGACGTTTGTAAGGAGCGACGTCTTCGCCGAGGTATCGCAGGCTACCGCCACCGCCTGGACTGCCGGGGACTTTCCATCGCACGACACCTTTTGAGGAGCCTAGATGTTGGGTGATGAAGTGCTTATCAAACTGCTGTGCGTTTTGGTAGATGCCCCAGTCTTCGCCGTTAATTACGACTCGCACAAGATTCACCGCGGGCGTAGGAAGATACTTTGAGGCAATCGCAGAGTAGAGAACGGAGTGCATTAACGTTGGATCCCCGTTGCTGTTGAGCAAGTTCAGGGACTTGTATCCGAGTAGGCGCTGATCTTCATCCGCCATATCGATGGAGAGGTTCAACGAGCGTTTGGAACCTGCGGGTACCATACCGAAGGATGAGGCTCCTCGAAAACTCACACCGATGCGTGGATACTCTTTGCCGTCGACTTGTAACGTCGCATCGACATCTACATCTGTGGGTTTAAAATCGGCTAATTCCGATTCCCAGTCATCGTTTTCAAATGTCAGGAATAGGGTGCGTACGACGCTTCGGTCGTAGAGGTCTTGTTCCTGAAATTGAGTGACATCGTTGCTGGAGACTTTGATGCCGGGTTTTCCTGGTTCGCGACCGCCGCCTGGGCCACCTGGTCCACCGAACAAGCCGGGTCCACCGAACAAGCCTGGTCCACCGAACAAGCCTGGTCCACCTGGTCCACCTGGGCCGCCTGGGCCGCCTGGGCCACGTTGACCGCGCTGCCCACGGCCTTGCGGAGGACCGCCAGAGCCTGGGGGCCCACCGCGTCCGGGGCCGCCACCGCCCGAAGACTTGGCTTCTTCACGTGCAGTTATTCGTTCTTGGCGATCGAGCCATCCATCACCATTCTTGTCGAATTTAGCGACGAGTGGACGGTCCGCACCGCCGAACGGTCCGCCGGGGCCTCCAGGGCCACCGGGGCCTCCAGGTCCACCGGGGCCGAGTCCGAATCCAAATTCGCGTGGACTTTCGAATGCAAAGGATTCTCCTTGCAGCGACTGCCACCGATTGCGTTGGTCTTGCGTGAGGCTCTCGAGGATCGTCTTTTGAGCGTCTTGTCGCGACTGTGCAATCTTCTCGAAATCAGGTGGGCCGCCAGGTCCGAGTCGGATCGCCATTGGGTCTAGTGCTTGACGTTCTTTTTCGATGGTTGCAAGTTGAGTTTCTGAAAGTATTAGTAGTTCTGCAATCGCTGGTCTACCGATTGCTGCCACCCCTTCACGCTGTAAGGACAGTTCGCTGAGGCGGCTTTGCTGTTTCTCGTCGAGTTCTTTTCGCAGAGCAAGTTCTGTTTCCTCGAGGAGTTTCGTCATGGTTGTTCGGACATCGCGCATGGCTTTGTCGCGTTGTTCTTCGTCGAGTTCGAAGATGCGAGGTGGAGCGATGGGCTCCATCGTTTCGAAGACTTTGACTTGCAGTGTTTCTTGGACTGCCAAGAGGGCATCGATTTGTTTCTCGGAGAGTTTGAGTTCTCGTTGGACTTCAGGCAGTTGCAGCAGTGGTACTGGATGGTGCGCTAAACCGAGCATCATCAGGGGGCCGAGCGCATTGAAGCCTTGTTGTCCGGGAGGTGCTCCAAAACCTGGAGGGCCGCCGAAGCCGGGAGGGCCGCCGAAGCCGGGTGGGCCGCCGAAGCCGGGTGGGCCGAATCCAGGAGGCCCCGCAGGGTCTTGTGTATATCCAGCATTGAAGGAGATTGTACAAGCAAGCAGGGCTTGCCAAGTTCGATGTCGTTTCATCGTTCACTGACCTTCCAAGAAATTGATTGCAGACCCGGTAAGTTGGCGATTGCGTTTGGAATCAAGGTCCCGTTTTCAAAAGAGACGTTGGGGAATTCGTAGGTCCATTCCATTATGGTGCCGCCTCGCGCTGTTTCGGCAGCGACAATGCGATAAGAGATGCCTTGTGTATCGAAGACCCTTTGAACTTGCTGGTGGCTTTCATCGCCGATTGCAGTTTTAAAAGTTAACTTCCCAAAGGTCGGGCGTTCCGGCTTTTTGGTCCAATGCGCGTACATACGAGATGCATAGATCAAGACCGCCATGATCGTCCCACCGACTAACGCGACTGCTAGGTTTCCAGCGCCGATCGCCATTCCGACTACGACGGAGAAGATGACGAATCCGATGTCCAATGTGTCATCAACGACGGTGCGGAACCGGACAATCGATAACGCGCCGACAAGGCTAAAGGCTCTGGCGATATGATTGCCGACGACTTGGGTGACCATGGCGATAAGAATCGCCAAAAAAATCAAAGTCAGTGGGAAGCTAGGTACACCGTGATGGGGGCCTCGCTTCCACGTGTAGAGCCAAGCGATGATGCATCCAGCGAGAGCAGCTATCATCAGTCGGTAGGCAAGGGTTACGACATCAACTCCAGAAACATCTCCGTTGGCTTGTGCAAGCCAATCTGGCAGGGAGGCCCAAGAATCAGGCATTGCGAAACACCTTTCGTCCTTGAAATCCCGACACTCGGCACCTATTTCTCATTCGATTTTTCCTTGTTGGTCTGGTTGTGAACACCGCTAACTTGTTTCAGTTTCGTCGTTTCCCGTCGTTTTGTGAAGAACGGGTTAATTGCTCGAAAGCGATGAGCCATTAGCTCCAATGTTTGTTGGAAACCTGGCAAAGCTCGGAGTTCTAGCAGTTGAGGATGAGCGGAAGTGATTCCAATTCGTTGGCCACCACTAAGAGGGGGTAATGATCTTGACGCGTTGGAATGGGTTTTCCTAGTGTCCGTTTTGTCATTGTTGAAGGAGTGGTAGCGATTGCCATTTCTTCTTTAAAAATTCGTGCTCGAACGGTATCGATGAGGATATTCATGCTGTTTTTGAAATGCGGCTGGGCCGCTTCATGGTGCACAGATCCTGTTCGGTATCGAGAGGGTGTTTATGAAAGTTCGTCGCGGATGGTATTGTTTTCCGCGATTTTTCTGATCGCTGCTTTATTTTGTTTCTCATCGAATGCAAATGCTCAGGTTCGCGATGCTGCGCGAGGTGGGCAACAGCAGGTTGCGACGGTACCGTTGATACGGTCCGAATTGGTGACAACCGCGAATCAGTGGTTGGCGATGCGGCAGGCTTTGAGCGATGCATACGCAGGAAAATCTCATCCGCATCCCGCGAAACCTGAAGCGTTATTGGTGCAGTTTGGCAACGAGTTTGTACTTTTGGATCATGACCCGGCACGTCGGGTGGTGAGGATTGAGGGCCCCGAGCCAATTGTTGTTGCATTGAATCGTGTTGCTTTGGCTTATAGTCGTGAATCAACGGTATCTAAGGATCGAAGTTTTCGTTTTTTATCGTTGAAGAGTCAGGGCCAGCAGGCATTGACTGGGTGGTCTCGCAATCAAGTAAGTGCAGCGGCTCGCAATCCGACGGATTCTACGGTTCGCTTGGCGAGTGGGGTGCAAGATCCTCCGAACGTAGCCGGCGAGGGAGCAAAGGATGGCAAGGAGAACCCCAAGGGTGGTCAGCCGGACAAGTTACCACTGCCACAGTTTGAGGGTGTTCAGATTGAGATGTTGCCGGATCTTGACGCGGTGATCTTGCGAGGGCGGGATCAGCAGTTAACGGATTTATCCGAAATCATTAAACGCTTGGATGCTGCGAGTAAGGAGAGCAAGCCTGAGATCGAGGTTGTGCCATTGCAGCACGTGAATTCAGAGTCGCTTGCGAACATCATCGAAGACATAGAGGAGAAGTTTATTGGTACCCGTCAGGGGCGTGTTACGGTAGCTCCGTTGATCTCACCGAATGCGTTATTGCTGATCGGTTGGGGTGAGTCGATGGAGTTGATGAAGCAGTTGATTCTGAAGTTAGATCAGCCGACTCGCAATGATAGTACTTTGGCGGTATTCCCGCTTAAGCATGCTTTGGCTAGCGAAGTACAATCGGACTTGCAGTCATTTTATCGGGGCAAGGATGGCTTAGCACCGATCATCAATTCATTTGCGGATCCACGTAGCAATGCGATCATTGTCAATGGATCGCCACGAGACATCGAAGAGATTCGAAAGTTATTGGAGAAGATCGATGTGCCGCAGAGTGGCTTGATGCAATCGGCGCGTGTATTTCAGATCCGCCATAGTTTAGCAGCCGATATAGCAGAAGCTCTTCAGGAGGCTCTGGCTACTACGACGACGGATCGCAACAAGACGCTTCAGATCGTCGACGAGAAAGGGAATCCGATTGTATCGGGAGGGATTTTGGGATCGACCAAAATCACGGTGAATGATCGAAACAACACGTTGATCGTTTCCAGTTCTCCGGAAACATTGCCATTGATCGAGCGATTTATCGAGCAGTTGGACACACCGGGTGCGACGGCCAAGATCAAGATTTTTCCTGTGAAGAACGGTGATGCTGCTTCTTTGGTCGAGACGTTACGGGCATTGATCCCATCGTCTTCGGCGACTGCGACTGCGAGTGCTGCGAATGGAATGCAATTGTCGAGCAATCCTGGGGAGATGTCGTTGCTACCACTTCGGTTTACCGTGGATACCCGTGGTAACAATATCATCGCGATTGGTTCGGATGGGGATTTGAAGATTGTCGAAGCGTTGATACTGCGACTCGATGAAGGTGATTTATCGCAGCGTAAGAGCACCGTGTATCAGTTGAAGAACTCGCCGGCAATTGATGTCGCGACCGCTATCAATCAGTTTTTACAGAACAAACGGGTAGTCGAGTTAGCAGCACCTGGGACGAATAACCCGTTTGATCAGCTCGAACGGGAAGTGGTAGTAGTTCCTGAGCCTGTGCAGAACAAATTGATTCTCAGTGCGACACCTCGTTATTACGATGAGATTGCAAAATTGATTGAGCGATTGGATGAACAACCACCGCAGGTGATGATCCAAGTGATGATTGCCGAAATCTCGTTGGGGAACACCGACGAATTCGGAGTCGAGTGGGGGTTGCAAGATTCAGTGTTGTTCGATCGAAGCTTGTTAGGAAATTTGGCGACTCGTACAACGACTACGACAACATCGACACCGGCGGGTGTGGTCACTGAGACCGCACAGGAAATCGTTGCGGCATCGAATGTTCCTGGTTTTAATTTCAACAACACTGAACCACTCGGAAATAGCGGATCTGCGAAGGCGTTGAATTCTTCGAATCGGGTTGGCGGTCAGGGCATTTCAAATTTTGCGGTTGGGCGTGGCAACGACGAATTGGGATTCGGAGGGTTGGTTCTTTCGGCCAGCAGTGAGAATGTCAGTTTTCTATTGCGAGCTCTGCAGGATTCGCGACGTTTGGAAATTCTATCTCGACCACAGGTTTTGACTTTGGATAACCAGCAAGCATTTATCCAAGTTGGTCAACGGATTCCGCGGATTGTCAATTCGATTATCAATCAGAACGGTACTCAGAACGTTGTGGCATTGGAGAATGTGGGGTTGATCATCGGTGTGACCCCTCGGATTAGCCCTGAGGGTAATGTCGTCATGGAGATTGATGCGGAGAAGTCGAAGTTAGGTCCTGAGGATGAGGGGATTCCGATTTCGATCGCACAGAACGGGACGGTGATTCGTTCACCTCGCGTGGATACGATTACCGCTCAAGCTACGGTCAGTGCAGCCGACGGGGAAACGATTATTCTTGGTGGATTGATTTCGCGATCGACTCGAACGAACCATCGTCAGGTACCTTGGTTGGGTGATATTCCGATCATCAAGTACTTGTTCAGTTATGACTACAACGACACTGTTCGCACGGAGTTGTTGATCATCATGACTCCGCACATTGTTCGCAATCCAGCGGACATGGAGCGGCTCAAGCAAGCCGAATTTTCACGGATGAGTTGGTGTGAAGCCGACGTGTTTGAGATTCACGGAGACGTTTTTCCTCGAACGGGAATGATGCAAGATTGGGTCGAAGACCCCAGTGATTGTCCCGTTGTTTATCCAGACAGCGATCCACGCGGATCGTTAGACTCGACTTTGGAAATTGCGAATCCTGCGATGCCTGAGGGGTTTGTTCCTGATTCGGAAACTGTCGTCCCACCGGTACGGGGCGTGGAAGCGAATCCGACGAGCAGCAAGCCTGCTGCTGGTCTTTTGCGTTTACCGAGAACACTTCCGGCACCGAGCGTGCAACCTGCACCTCAGGTTCCAGCAGTTCCCACCTACACGTCGTCAGCGAATGGTACGACCGCTGCGACTCCCACCTACGACTCGACCTTAAGGACCCGGAAATGAAGTCAGTTCGGATCCCTTTTCAGGTGACGACACTTTGGATGCTATCCCTGTTGTGTTTGAGCACAATGGGTTGTCAGTTCGCGCCGAAAAAATTACCTGATTCTTGGAAATGGGGAGAGGAAGAGAAGCTTCCAATTCCAGATCGGATATTGGCTGTATGGACGGATACCGTTTTGCATCAACCCAATCAACCCGGGGTTCGTGGTTTTGGTGGCAGGATCTTCTTTTATTTGAAGGATCAAACAGATCCGATAAAGGTTGATGGTCGGCTAGCGGTTTATGTTTTCGATGCAGAAGATGCGGACCCGATGAATCAGAAGCCACTGCGCAAGTATCTCTTTACTGCCGAGCAATTCGCAAGTCACATGAGCAAGACGTCGATTGGTCCGTCTTACAGTGTTTGGTTGCCTTGGGGGGAAGTCGGTGGGCCGCAGATGAAACTCAGTATCATCGCGAGATTTGAAGGGGTTGAGGGTGGCACCACAATCTCTGATCCAACGATCAAATTGTTACCGGGAATTGTCAAGCGTGATGCGTCTGATGAGAAGCCGAGGGGAGCAACTGCGACGACGGGTGGTGCCAAGGCGAAGATCACAGAATCTTCTGGCGTAAGTGTTGCGATGGCGGAATCAAACAAAGGAACGGTTAACGGTGTTGAGCGAGCTAGCTTTACCCAGGTAACTAATTCCGATCCTCGCGAGTCCCTAGATAGTACTTTGGGGACAGCATCATCGCACGATGTTGGGGTGAAGGGGGTGAGCGAAGCAAATGTAAGCCGAGCGTCTGGCCCAGCAAAAGATTTGCGAAGCGTTCAGACCATCGATTTGCCACCCGCATTTGAGCGGCATTTTCAGAGATCCTCGGAAGTGAAGACCGAAGTTATCGATGCCAGGAGCGGGAACTTGCGAGCGTTTCAGGAAGCTTATGCAGGGGAACGGTCGGAGCCAAAGGTATTACGTCGATCACCTGCAAACCGCCTGCAGGTTTTGCGATCAGGCAAGTGGATCGACTCTGTAGATCGGGCGAACGGCAAGAGATCGCAACCGGTACTCAACGGGGTGGAGATGGAGTCAACCCAAGAATCCAAATCGATGGACAATCCGTAGATCGCGTATTGTAAAGAGCGCTATTGAGAATCCGATGATCGGCCTTCTAGTTTAGGAAAGACTTTCAATCGCTTGATAAGTTTTAGAGTGAAGGTTCTCTACGGCGCAATCACAAGTTTCATACAAGTTCTCGCGACGAGAATCTCCCGAATCGGTTTATGGGATCGTTCGCGGGGAGCGAAGAATATCAATTGCTCGCATCAGTGGTTTATCGTTTGAAATTTGATGATCATTAGGATCTTCGACTTGTGCAAGCGGATGGTCGGCGAGTAGTCCGTTGCGTAGAGGGTCGCTCCGGAGTCGTAGGCGCGTGCGAACAGCTAAGTCGTCTTGATCGGTGGATTCGACGAGTCCAACTGGATCAGGGAGGACGCCCCAGTCTTCGTTGGGGGAATCTTTGGGGCGGCGATGGATCCGTCGACCGCTGGGTGGATAGTAGTATGCGGTGGTTAATCGGATTGCAGCCCGCCCGCCGATGACGGGGACAATACTTTGTACGTTACCTTTACCGAAGGATCGTTCACCGACGATGGTAGCGCGTTGTCGATCTTTGAGACACGCAGCGACGACTTCGCTCGCACTCGCCGATTCGCGGTTGATCAAGACGCACAGTGGTAATTGGTGAGGGACGATTACACCCGGCGTCGCTTGGACGACTTCTTTGTCATTTTCTTTATTTCGTCCAATGGTGGAGACGATCGGACCGTCATCGAGAAACAGATCACATATTTCGATTGCGGCTTCGAGAAGACCACCGCTGTTGTCCCTCAGATCGATGACGAGTCCTTGGCAATTTCCAGGTAGGTCTTTCAGGATATCGCTGAGTTCGGATGCGGTGCGTTCACCGAAGAGTTCGATATGCGCGTATGCGATTTGAGGAGCAGACTGTAGACGGTAGTCCCAAGATCCATCGGGATTGCGGCGATCGCCGGTGACACTTTCGACGGAAACAAACTCTCTGGGGACTTGGAATTTAAGGCGTTCACCGGAGCGATCGATCAGCAGCGAAACATTGGATCCAATGGGGCCTTTTAGCCATTGGGAGATTTGGTCCATGTCGTATTGCTGTTTTACTTGTTTTGGTGGAGTTGCGATGGGGGTTTCTGACAGGGTGCTTTGGGATGTGTCAGACTCGAGAGCGTGTTCATCGATTTTCAGGAGGACATCACCGGGGCGTAGTCCTACGCGAAACGCGGGTGAGTTGAACAGAGTGGCTACTATGGTCGGATTTGGGCGTTGTGGAGGGCCTTCGACTTGTATACCCAGACCTGCGAATTGTTGCTCGAAGACCGCATTGAAACGAGAGAAAGAGGATTCGGGGATATAGGCGGAGTATGGATCGAGGGACTCGAGCATTCCTTGCATGGCAGCGTCGCGAAGGGTACTGGTAGATTTTGGTTCGACGTAGGACGATTCGATCCAGTGCAGAGAGTGCGCTAGGTCGCGGACGGGGCGCAGCCAAGCGGCGTTGGCGTAGCAAGCCAAGCAGGCCACGAGGAGTGCAACGAGATTTCTGAGGGTACGGTAACTCATCGATTTTCGCCTCCATTGAAAGGGAGGATTTTGCTAGGATAGCGTCTAGTGTAGTCTTTGTTTTGAAATTGAAAGTCCCGAGAGGACGCGTTCCCGCAAGCGGAGCGTGCATGGTTTTTACATTGCCGAATCGCGACGATATTGTAGCGGAATATTTGCAGCAGCTTCCATATCCACCGTATCCGGTGCAGGAAGACGCGTTATTCGCTTGGTTTTCTTCCGATCATGGAGTGTTGGTTTGCGCTCCGACGGGGACAGGAAAGACCTTGATTGCCGAAGGGGCGATTTTCGAAGCGCTGCGGACGGGTAAGCGATGTTACTACACAACTCCGTTGATTGCGCTTACCGATCAGAAGTTGCATGAGCTGCAGGCTGCAGCGGTGCGGTGGGGATACCCTGCAAGTTCGATTGGTTTGGTTACAGGCAATCGAAAAGTAAATCCCGATGCGCCGATACTGGTGGTGGTCGCCGAGATTCTTTTGAACAAGCTCATGCAACCGGGTGCCGATGGCGCTAAAGAGGGTGACGGCATCGTCGGTTTTGAGGATGTGGACTCAGTGGTGATGGATGAGTTTCACAGTTTTAATGATCCGGAGAGGGGGATCGTTTGGGAGTTGAGTATTGGGATGTTGCCCAAGCATGTTCGCTTGATGCTCTTATCAGCGACGATTGGGAACAGTGTCGAGTTTTGTTCCTGGCTGTTCCGTTCTCACGGGCGCAACCTCGAATTAGTTCAAGGTACTGAGAGAAAAGTTCCGTTGCAATTTGAGTGGGTTGAGGATGCTTATCTCGATGAACATCTCGAGAAGATTGCCGAAGGGGACGAAGTTCGTCGGCGAACACCTGGGTTGGTATTTTGTTTCAATCGAGATCAGTGTTGGCAGGTTGCCGAGTTACTCAAGGGTAAGAAGCTGATTGATAAAGCGCGGCAGGCGATCATTACACAACGGCTTGAGGGTTTGTCTCTCTCAGAAGGAGCAGGGCCAAAAATTAAGCAGTTGCTGATTCGCGGAGTTGGGATTCACCATGCAGCGATCATGCCCAAATACCGTCGTTTGGTAGAGCAGTTATTTCAGGAGAAGTTATTGACGGTTTGTGTTTGCACGGAGACCTTGTCAGCAGGTATCAACCTTCCGGCTCGTAGCGTGATATTGCCGAGTTTGGTTAAGGGCCCTTATGGTAAAAAGAAGCTTATTGAGTCGGCTTCTGCTCAGCAGATTTTCGGTCGGGCGGGGCGACCGCAGTATGATCGCGAAGGGTTCGTTTATGCGATCGCGCACGAGGATGACGTCAAGTTACATCGCTGGCGGTTGCAGTACGATCAGATTCCGGAGGATACAAAGGATCCGAATTTGATCAAGGCAAAGAAGCAGCTCAAGAAAAAAATGCCAACTCGCCGTCAAGGTGA
>JBEICB010000197.1:0-8761 GCA_040373655.1 Pirellula sp.
CAACGCTTACCCTCCACAGGCCTAATACTTGAACCAGGTGCATCCGATCTCCTCGACACGTCCGGCCCAGCGTCACCCTTCCAACCCAACCCAACCAATAATTTTCCAAGACGCATTCAACAAGGTCTCCCCGACGTAACAATGCCATCTCAAGGAGATTCAACACTTGTCTCCTCCGATACCGATGCAGATGGATCCTCAAAAAGTAAACGTCGCGAGGCGAAGTTGCAGCGGGACTTGCAACAACGTATTTCGGAATCGTTTCCTACGTCGTTTCTCCTCGATGCTACCGATCCTAGTAACTTCGGAAACCCATCCACTCCATACTCCGATGGCTTCCAACCAACACCTAACACCCCGCGTTTGCGTCTGCACACCTCCGACTCAGAAAACTCCTTGGCTCTCTCACCGGACTGGGAAGATCTGCACGATGAGATGCTCAAACGACTCTCCGCCTGCGACCGCTACTTGAGATCCCAGAGCACCTACAGCGCACGAGAAGAAGCCCGCGAAGGACTACTTCTGCTCACTCGCCGACTCGATCAACTATTGAAACCCGCTACTACCTCCGACACATCACGCAAACCGTCTATCCGTAAATCCACACCCCACGCTTCCGCCCTGCAACATGCTCTACGAGCCTTGGACGAAGCCTCCTTTGAGTCCGGAGAATCGATGGCAGAAACCCTTCAGACGTTCTCTGACTTGATACCTCAAGCCATCTTGCAACACCCTTGGGCTGCAGATCTCCTTTACGCTCTCGGTAAATCCTATGAACGAGAAACAGAGATCGATATCCCGAAATCAGATACCCTTAGACTCCAAGCGATTGCATGCTACCAAGCCGCACTTCGAGTCGCTCCAAGTCGCCCTTACATCAGCAATCAACTTGGCTTCAACCACTTGTTTAACAATTCCCTCGATCAAGCATTCAATGCTCTGCAACGATCCCTCGACGCTGGTCCGTCCGTCTACGCCTGGAGAAACCTCGCCGAACTCTATCGACGTCGCGGTGACCACCGTGAAGCTCTCCTTGCCGATGAACAAGCCCAATACTTGCTCGATCAATCGGTACAAGCCATCAAGCCCTAGGCGTTAGCTGTTCTTCGATTCAGATCAGCCCCTCTCCGGACCAAGACCCGTGCATCCAACGCTATCGCTCCCTGTTGCGTCACCAGTAGCGGATTGATATCCACTTCCTCGATCCACTCACACTCCCCGCATAGTTGAGCAAATTGCACAATGGTTTGTACTACACTCCCAACATGGAGCACCGGTCGACCTCGATAACCATTCAGTAAAGGCCAACACTTTAGCCTCTTCAACATACCCATTGCTCTTCCACTACCGATCGGCAATAACTCCAACATACGATCAGCGACTAATTCCGTTGTTACTCCACCGTACCCAATGAGTACAACAGGCCCAAACAATGGATCTCGTTTGCAGCCCAAGATCAACTCGACACCCCCATCGCGCTCAACCATCGGTTGTACGCTAACCCCGTCAATCAAAGCATCGGGACGCAAGCTTTGAATCCGTTGCATCATCGCGTCATATCCCCGCCGCAATTCTTGAGGCGTTTTTAGATCCAACACAACTCCCCCAACATCCGTTTTGTGAGTGATCTTTGAGGAAAGTACCTTCAAGACCACGGGATACCCCATGCGATTGGCATGCTCAATCGCTTCCTCACAATTTTTCGCAACCTCCACGACAGACGTTGAGATTCCACAAGCCCCCAGCAGTCGCTTCGATGCTACTTCATTGAGCATGGCTTTGCCACCGATCGGAATCTGATCAATACCGCATTCGGATTTCAGTGATTCAGCGAAGCTCTCCGACAGTCGTTCGGAGTCACCACTGCTGAGCAATCGCTCCGATTCATCCCACTCCTCCTCTAGACGAAGTTGGCGGCGTCGCTGAACATCTCGCCATAAATCCATCACACCGCGAATCGCTTGCTCTGGAAACTCAAAATTCCTGACACCACGGCTCTGTAATATCTCAATCCCTGACTGCATCGATTCGCCGCCAAGCCAGGATGCTAATAAACATTTACCGTTAGGATAAGAACCTTGAGCAACCAATCGTGCCGTTTCCTGCGGATCAGTCATCGATTGAGGGCTCAAGATCGCTAACACGACATCGACCTGCGGGTCGTTCATTACCAACTCCACCGCTCGCGCATAACGCTCTGGAGGCGCGTCACCGATCACGTCGATAGGGTTGCCCCGCGACCAATTGATCGGAAGACACGCATCAAGTTCAGCCGCCGTTTCCGGCGACAGTTCCGCCAATCGACCACCTAACCCAAGCAAACAGTCGGATGCCATTACGCCAGGGCCACCCGCATTTGTCACAATCGCGACCCGTACCGACTCTTGCAGAACATCAAAAACTCCAACGTGATCCGCAAGTAATTCAGCACACTCGATCAATGATGCCATATCCATCACACGATGGACCCCACACCGATCCAACGCGGCTTGATAAACCGAATCTTCTCCCGCCATCGCTCCAGTATGAGAACTTGCGGCTTGCGCCGACTGAGCAAAGCGTCCCGCCTTGTAAGCGATCAATGGTTTATGCTTCGCGAATCGACGCGCTGCGGCCATAAAGGCTTGCGGTTCCGGTATAGACTCGATGTACAGCATCGCAGCACGTGTGTTCGTGTCCTGCGCTAAATAATCCAGCAGATCTGCAAATCCCACATCCACCTGATTCCCTACCGAGACGAAGTGCGAAAAACCAATCCCCTCTCGAAGCGACCAGTCCAACAAAGCGGTACACAACGCGCCTGACTGGGACAGAAAAGCTAAACTCCCCGCCTTCGGCATCCCGTTCGCAAAACTAGCGCTCAGACGTGAGGCAGGGTGTATCAACCCTAAACAGTTTGGACCGAGCACCCGCATCCCCGGATAAGCTCGATACGCCTCGACTAACTCCGCTTCTAATCGTACTCCTTCTGCACCCAACTCTCGAAACCCAGCAGTAATCACCAAGACCGCTCGAATTCCTAACTCACCACACTCGCGCACCAGCCCAGGAATACTCGCAGATGGAGTGCATAAGATCGCTAACTCGATTCGCCCAGGACACTCGCGCAAACTGCGATAGACCTGGACACCCGACATCTCCCCACCTTTGGCATTCACCGGATACACCACCCCGGAATACCCAAGCCCCATCAGGTTACGAAAGACCCCTGTACCAACCTTCCCTGCGACCTCACTCGCACCGACCACCGCCACCGATCGAGGTGCCAACATCTCACGCAGTACCAATGATCCTTCGCCACCCAATTCACACCCCACAGTCCAGTCACGATTTCATCGTGTTCATCGTGTTCATCGTGTTCATCGTGTTCATCGTGACATCCACAATACCAGTCCCCTCCAAAACATCGAGCTCTTACAGTACTCGCGTCGCAACTTGAACCCAAGCCGGCTCTCCAAGCAATTCAGGGAAGTGCTTGCGTCCCTCTTGGATATGAGCAGATTGCCCATGCTTCTCCAATGCCGCACGACTTGCCCACTCCTCGATAAACGTAAATTTGTGAGGATGATCCAAATCCACAAACAAATCATATCGTAAACATCCCTCCTCTTGACGCGTCGGCCCTACAAAGGACTCCAACACCTCACGTAATCGCCCTTCACACCCCGGCTTCGCGTGCAAGTGCGCTACTACATCCACCTTGATTCCTGTCATTCTTACTGCTTCCTATTCGTTGAATTCACTAAAGCAAACTTTTGCAAACGAGCCCCCAAAACCTGGAATCCACCACACAGATTCAAGTCAAATCAAGCGCATGCGAAATCCCTTTGGCAGAGAACTTGGTATCATACTAGCCGGTGACCTGAGCTACCACTGCCCGTTGGCCTGAACCACGACTGCATTACGCCCCCAAAAATGTCCGCGTAGCGGCAACTCATCACCTTCAGATTTGCCTTCACAACCCAAGCGTATTAGACGGAAGCGACGACTGTGAGCAACGCAACCAACCCCAGTGGAAAACCATCCAAAAGCATCGGTGACCTCCTCCGTGAATTTCGTGAACACCACGAACAAATGAAGTTCGAATTGGGGAAGGCAATTGTTGGCCAAGAAGAAGTTATCGAACAACTCTTCGCTGCAATCTTCACGCGTGGTCACTGCTTGCTCGAAGGTGTACCTGGCTTGGCGAAAACCCTCATGGTCTCCTCCCTCGCCAAAATCCTCGATGTGAATTTCAAACGAATCCAATTCACTCCCGACTTGATGCCATCCGACATCACCGGAACCAATGTCCTCGAAGAAGATGCACAAGGCAGACGCGAATTTCGATTCGTCGAAGGACCAATTTTTACCAACATTCTCCTCGCTGACGAAATCAACCGAACCCCTCCGAAAACACAAGCTGCATTGCTACAGGCAATGCAAGAACGCGAAGTCAGCGTCGGCAGACAAACCCTAACGCTTCCCGACCCATTCTTCACGATCGCAACCCAGAACCCAATCGAACAAGAAGGTACCTACCCGCTTCCAGAAGCTCAACTCGACCGATTCATGTTTAACATCAAAGTCGGATACCCGAACGCTGAAGAAGAGGAACGAATCCTCACTGCAACCACCCGTGGAGAACGACCAGAGATCGCCAAAGTCCTCTCCGCACGCGCAATTCTCAATATCCAAAAACTGATTAACTCGGTAGCCGTTAGCCCCTTCGTCATCAAATACGTCGTTTCACTCGTTCGTGCTACTCGCCCTGGCGAAACAGATTCCCCCGAAGTCGTCAAAGAACTCCTCGACTTCGGTGCAGGACCACGCGCCGGACAATTCCTTATCCAAGCCGGCAAAGCCATGGCCGCAATGGATGGGCGATTTAGCGTGGCCGTCGAAGACGTTCGACGTATCGCTGTCCCGGTGCTTCGACACCGACTTAGCACCAACTTTCAAGCTCAAGCAGAAGGAATGACTACCGATAAAATCATCCAACGGATCCTCAAAGAAATCAAAGAACCTGCTATACCCAAATACGCAGGTATCGATCCGAACGCGATCCAACAAGCCCCCCCTCCGGTCCAATAACCTTACACCATGAATCCCTAACTCATGCAGTGGGACACTCCGCTACTCCAAGCCCTTCTGCACACCCTCGGTATCGGTGGCGGAGTCGCTCTGCTCGCCTCCTGCTTATCTCTCCTATTCGTTCTCGCGTTCTTCTGGTGCCGTATCTCCGCTTGGCCCGTCGCACTCCTCCTCGTCTCCAGCTTGCTAATGGTCCCGGTATACGTCCAAGCCTCAGCATGGAGTGCCGGATTCGGCGATTTTGGTTGGTTTAGACTAAGCCAAGTATCCGCTGCAAAAAATCCTTGGTTCGGGATCGCAAGTGTCATTTGGATCCATACCTGTAGCATCCTCCCCTCCTGCCTCTGGATTCTTTCTACCGGCTCCCTGCGCGCATCATCTCCCGCATTAGAACTGGCACTCCTCGAACAGGGCCCTTACACTGCCATCCGCAACCATTGGCTCCCCAAAATGAGATCTTGGATCTTGCTTTCCCTCCTTTGGGCTTTCTGCTCCGTTCAAGCCGACATGGTTGTGACAAACTTATTTCAAGTCCCTACATTGTGCGAAAGTATCTATCAACAAGTTCAATTCGGAAGATTGCGAGCCCCACCAATCGCGACCGCTTGGATCATTTCCATCGCCTGCGGTTTATCTATCGCCCTCCTCGTCAAACTATACTCACAAACACGTGCCAATCATTCCGCAGCAGCGAGACACGGTCAAGCCAGCGGGGCAGGGCAGGGGACCACCTTTACACTTTCCAATCATCCCATCCTAATTCTTCCCGCTCCCGTATTTCTTCTCGCAACAATTGCAACTTGGCTTCTCGTCCTGCTTGTAGCTGTCCTTCCTTGGTGCAACCTTCTCTCCCGGCTTGGTTGGGTCTCCACCCTCACTAACAACATCCCCTCGCGATCGTGGTCTTTACTCGAGACTCTTAACTCGCTCTGGCATGTCCAAGACTTCCGCAATGAACTCGCATGGAGCGTGCAGCTTTGCTGCTGGACCTCGCTACTTAGCTTGATACTCGCTCTAATTGCACTTCGATTCTGCTTCCCGCCCCCTCCGAGACACGCACCCATCATTACGATTTTCATCGTCGCACTGCTCGCCTGCATGCTCGCTGTACCGGGCCCGCTAATCAACCTTGCCGTCGCACAATCCATGCTCCATCTTCTACCTCAATCCCTAGCTTGGCTGTACGACCAAACCCTTCTCCCGCCTATACTTGCACTGCAATTCCGAACCCTGCCGATTTCCTTTGGCATACTGTGGATCGCATTCTCTCAATACCGCGACCACTATCGCGAACTCATCCTCTCAGACCAATTACTACCTTTAAGGTGGAAAGCAAAACTCTGGGGATCCTGGATGCTAAAGCCAACTCTTGCAACACTCTTCGTCAGCTTCACAATTGCCTTCGGTGATTTATCCACCTACCTACTCGTACAACCGCCAGGTGTCACCACTATCGCGATGCGCATGTTTGATCTCCTACACTACGGAACCAAAAATCGCGAAGCCGCACTCGCTTTATTCCTCGCCATACTTACAACGATTCCTTGTGTATTTCTAATTATTTCTCTTCGTCGTAATCAAAAGACACGCCCTTAATCAAGTACTCCAAGGCCAGCGGATCCACGCTGCTCGGGATAAAACGGATGGATCCATCCCCCATGACAACCTGAGCCCCATTGCTATGAAACGAAGACGCAATCCCCCTGGATCTCCAAGGCTCGCGGCCTTCCTTCCCGATATTCCCTACTCTCCATTCTGCGGTATCCAAGTCGACATCCCTTGGTTCAGTCCAGAGAATGTTCGCTCCACACGACTCCGCGAGAAGAATGCGATTGCTGTCGGAAGTCGTACCCCACTTCAAGTTCACCCTTTTAGGATTGTCCGCCTGCTTATCGCTATTCGTCAACATCGCATACGATGTAAATCGACCACCTTTCGGACTGACTAATTTCGGCTCACTCGGACACGTATACGCACTGAGAGACTCTTGAACCACAGGCCAATTCTCTTGACTGTCCCATGGCTGAGAATATTGATACTTTTCGGCCAAGTCCTCACGCCCCAGTTGCGACAAGAGCTTCACTCGCCAACTGACATTCGGTCCACCTTCATCCACATTGGCGTTACTTTTTGTATCATCCCTCCAATCCGTACTTGCCGGTCTCTCTGGCATCAATAACAGTGCCAGTTGCTTTAGCGAAGATGCACAAGCCATCCGCTTGGCTGCCTCTCTTGCTGAAGGAACCGCAGGTAAACATAGCGCGATGATCAATCCCAATAATAGTAGTGAACCGATGATCTTCAACGCAAATGCTCCCCGCGTCGCTCTCTTCATCCGCCACAAGACAACAACCGAGGAAAGCACCAATACAACAAGACTCAACAATGCATACCCTCGCAAAAAAGGCATCGTATGGCTAGGCAAATACTTAAAGGCCGCATTAAGCCCAGTCATCAAAAGTATTCCAAAACCGATCAGCAACAACACGTCCAACCAACCAGTGGCCGACTTGCGTTTCAAATAAAGAAGCAGTAACGGGCTCAGCGCTGCGATCAACAAAACGATGTGCAACCCTACGTCAAAGGCAAACCGATCCCATTGGGAAACAATTTCAACTCCCCCTGAAACCGGGACTCGTACGTTTTCTTCGATTGCCATCTATCGCACCCGCGTGAGCTTTGTAACACGTCCTGAACGAACCCATTCAGCCACCAAGATATCACCATTGCGATCAAAACAAGCATCGTGCGGGTGGACAAACTTGCCATCTAGCCACAGCTTTTCATCCTCTCGCACACCCTTGGTCTGCTGGACTCTTTCAACATCACTTCCCAGATGCGCGAGCACCTTGTATTGCCGATCCAATAAAGAAACCCGCGAACCTAACTCTGGCACCAGCAACAAATCCCCCTTGGCATCAACATTTGCTGGTAACCCAAAACCAGAAATCGTTTCCAAGTACTTCCCGGTGAGGTCGAAGATCTGAAGCGTGTTATGCGCTCGATCGGTAACCACAATCTTTGGATTCGCGGCATCTCGATCGTCAATCCAAAGTCCATGAGGAGTATTAAACGTCCCCTTGCCCTCACCAGCACCACCAAAAGAACTTACCCAGTTTCCATTGTCATCGTAGCGATGGATGTGAAATGCCCCATATCCATCCGCCAACAAAAATCCTCCTGTTGGCAGAAATGCAAAATTCGTCGGCATGAAGCGATCACGCCCCCACACCTTCTTCGGATCCGTGTATTCCTCTTCGTTGTAAACTTTCGATTCCTTCGGTGCCTTCTTGGTCCAGATCTCCTTACCATCCAACGTCAACTTGGAAAACGCCTTCACTTGCTGGTACGCGGCTACATAGAGAAACTCCTCACTCCCCTCGCGTCGCACCTCGATGCCATGCCCTCCACCCTGATACTGATTCCCAAAGGCCTTGATGAACGTTCCTTGGTCATCAAATACAAAGATCGATGGGTGGTCTTTTAGATCCTCTCGCCCTTCATGAATAACATAGATCCGGTTCATCGAATCCACCGCAACATTATGGGTTGTCTGCCACGTATACTGCGAAGGAAGCTTCAAAAACTGGTGATCGGCCCGGTATTGGTACTCACCCGTACCAACCATCGTGTCAGCACTTGAATGAATCACTGGCGATGCAAAGGCACTCCCAATACTTCCTGCCGC
>JBEICB010000017.1:0-40525 GCA_040373655.1 Pirellula sp.
CGGTAATCGCCCAGAAGGAGCCTACAAAGAAGCTTCCAATATTGACGGAAACTGGGAGCTTGCAATCCTTGAATCGAAGGTTTCAGCCGCCGATGCAAAGCCGTGGACTACCCCATTAAAACTTTCAATTAAAGACTCGGCGAAGAAAATCGCAGCAAGCCTACTACTACCAGCACCACCCACGCCACCACAACCACCTGTTACTCCGGCAACCGATAGTCCATCAACGGATGATCCAAAAAACAATACGGAGAAACCAAAATCCGAAACCCCTGCTACTCCCGAAATCAAACTCTCCGAAACACGCTGGTCCGACAGAGCTCTTAACGCCAAATTCCCCACCAAGAGCCTTCGTGAAGAAACTCCCGGTACGGCAATGTTGTCCTTGTCCTGGGTCAAAAACGCAGCGGGAGCTGAAAGCCTTATCGGTTCAATCTTCTATCCAGACGGAACGGAACATCGTGTTCGTGCCCAACGAATACCACCGCCGCCCGCCACCGAAAACGATAAACCCAAAGATGGCGAACCCAAGGAAGCAAATCAAAAGTCTCCAAGCGACAAATCAACAAAAGAATCCCTGACAACTCTGCGATACCCATTCGCAGCCTTTGGACGCGAAGCGCCTCCTGTACAGCAAGAGGTTGTGATGATCCAAAATACAACTCTTTGGACTTGCGGACCCGCAGGAATCCTACGCGATGCAGACATGTTGGTACGAGGTGGCAAGATTGAAGCGATCGGAATCGATCTGCCCATCCCCGCCAATTCAATCGTTATCGACGGCTCTCGATTCCAAGTTAGCCCGGGTTTAATCGATTGCCATTCCCACATGGCAACGGATAGTGGAGTCAATGAAGGGACCCAAGCGGTGACCGCAGAGGTTCGTATCGGGGACTTCATCAATGCCGAAGATGTCACCATCTATCGACAACTCGCCGGCGGTTTGACCGCTGCCAATATCTTGCACGGATCCGCCAACCCAATCGGTGGGCAAAACCAAGTCATTAAACTCAGATGGGGAAAACCTTATGAAGCTTTGAAATTTCAGAACGCACCAGGAGGCATCAAATTCGCCCTCGGTGAAAATGTTAAACAAAGCAACTGGAGCGACTCCCCAAGGACGAGATATCCGCAGAGCCGAATGGGGGTAGAACAAATTCTTCGCGATCGATTTAACGCGGCTATTGAATATGACCGCGAATGGAAAAATTGGTCGACGCATCCCCAAGGAACACCGCCACGTCGAGACCTCGAACTCGAAGCAATTGCTGAAATCCTTAGAGGAGAGCGTTGGATTCACTGCCATAGCTATCGCCAAGACGAAATCCTCGCTCTGATTCGCTTGTGCGATGAATTCAAAATCACCATCGGTTCGCTACAACACATCCTTGAAGGGTACAAGGTCGCTGACGCAATGAAGAAACATGGCGCCACCGCCTCGACATTCTCCGATTGGTGGGCGTACAAGTTTGAGGTGATCGATGCAATTCCATACAACGCCGCTCTGATGCACCAACAGGGGATCAACGTCTCGTTCAACTCCGACGACGCAGAGCTCGGACGGCATATGAATCACGAAGCAGCCAAAGCGGTAAAATATGGTGGAATAGACCCTGCCTCCGCACTGCAATTTGTAACACTTAACCCTGCGAAACAACTTCGAATCGATCAATATGTCGGTTCGCTAGAAGTTGGGAAAGACGCAGACTTTGTACTCTGGAGTGGATCGCCTCTCTCCGTGCAATCTCGTTGCGAACAAACGTGGATCGATGGTTGCAAATACTTCGACCGCGAAGAAGACGCCCAAGTACGCTTAAGAGATGCCGCACTACACCGATCACTGGTCCAAAAAGCCCTTGGCAGTGGCGAAGGATCTGCAGAAAAGAGTAGCCTCGCGGACGACCCATCGAGACTTTGGCCGAACCACGACGAATATTGCCATCATAGCCATGATGGCGACCACGACCATTCCCACAATCACGACCACGCAACCGAACACAATGAAACAAGTCAACTTCGAGAAACACATTTGGAAGACTAACCCCAACGACGTTGCCCCATTTCGTTTGCTTCGGATTCAACTCATCAACATTACATCATGCAACTTTCCAACATCACCCGCCGTTCGTTTTCGCAACTACTGCTCTCGATGTTAGCAGCAGGCGCTGTTTGCCAAAACAGAGCACTTACCGCTTCTGACCAAATTCCTGGATCGCCACAAAAGCAACCCATCCTCATACAGAACGCAAACGTTCACACCGTTTCTGGTGGGACCCTTGCAAACCATTGCGTCTTGATACGCGATGGTAAAATTTCCGAAATCGCTCCGTCGATTCCTTTGGATCCTTCCTTTGAAACGGTGGATGCTACCGGCAAACATCTATACCCAGGATTGATCGACTCCTACTCTTACATCGGACTCGTAGAAATCGACTCTGTCAGTGCTACGGTCGATAACGCCGAAACCGGAACTCTCAACCCAAACGTTCGCGCCGTTGCTGCCTTTAATCCCGACAGCGAAGCAATCCCAGTCGCGCGTGCAAACGGAGTTCTCTTCTCGCTTATTAGTCCTACCGGCGGACTCGTCTCAGGTCGTTCCGCAATCATGCAACTAGATGGTTGGACCTGGGAAGACATGACCGTCCGTGGTGACATAGCCATGTCAATTCAATGGCCTCGTTTCGGAAATACCGGAGGGCGTGGGCGTGGTCGAGGACCACAAAGCGATGCAGGTGAAACCGAAGGTGGCGATCGACTTGCACCCCTGCATAACCTGATTAGAGAAACCAAAGCCTATGCATTAGGCCGCCAAGCCGATCCGAAAACCCCTACTGACTTACGACTTGAGGCGATGCTTCCAGTTGTACAAGGCGCTACACCGGTGATGATCCAAGCGAATTCGGTCAAGCAAATCCAAACCGCAGTCGCTTTCTGCAATGCGCACCAGTTAAAAATGATCCTTTTCGGCGGTGCCGACGCTCTGCACTGCGCTCCATTACTTAGAGAAGCAAACATTCCTGTCGTACTCTCAGGTGTCTATCGCTTGCCAAACCGACGCGATGCAGGGTATGACTCGGTCTACGCCCTTCCAAGCCAATTACAAGCAGCTGGCATTCGATTCAGCATCGCCAGCGATGGACGTTTCGGCGCATCGGGAGTTCGAAACCTACCCTACCATGCTTCCGTCGCAGTCGGCTTTGGACTCGATCCTCAAGTGGCACTCCGCGCGATCACTCTTTCCGCCGCAGAAATCTACGGTGTAGCAGATCGCATCGGATCCATTCAAAACGGCAAAGATGCCTCTTTGTTTCTTAGCAACGGAAACATCCTTGAAACGGAATCCACCGTGGAGCGAGCTTGGATTCAAGGACGTCGAGTGGACCTAGGTAGTCGGCACACAGATCTGTATAACAAATACAAAGTGAAATACGAGCAACTGCCAAAACCGTAGCCTAATGACATAAACCCTAGCCTTTGAACGCAGCATCACTTGTTTCGTATCAGTTTCCCTAAACAGATACGAAACCCATCGCGCGAGTCTGAATAATGAGGGCCTTGCAAGCCCAAGCGAACTGCACAACGCGCATTACCAGGAACATCAAAGTAATTCCCACCTCGGCATACCGGCCTATAAGCTCCATCCGTTTCGAAGAACTCTTCGTGTCCTCCCTTTGGATCAAAGTGGTCCAAAACAACTTCCCAAACACCGCCACACATATCGGCTAAGCCAAAGCCGTTGCGTCCCCGCTCGCCATAATGGTCCACCGGCGAGACGAACGCAAAACCATCGCTCCAAGGTGCACTGCCCAACGGCCACTTTTGTTTGCGATCAGGTAGAAAATCAACTGCGGAGATGTTCAGTCTACCCTCCCCTTCACTGAGCTCATTGCCCCACCAAAACGCCGTACTCTCCGAACTGCCCCCTCTACAAGCATATTCCCACTCAGCCTCCGTCGACAATCGATACACCAAACCCTCCGGTAGTCTCCCCGCTGCACGCTCTCGCTCGGTCATCCAACCTGCAAACGCTTTGGCATCTGTCCAGCTTACACATACCACGGGGTGATCATCCCTAAGCGGAAAAGCGAAGTTTGGATCACGCCAACTTTTTCCCTCCATCGGCTCCCAAGGATGTGTCACTTGGGCCGTCAAGTTATAGCTCTTCCAAGCGGGATTAAAGCATTGTGTCCGCCCACCCGGCTTTTCTGCGTCAGTAACGTAACCTGTCTCTTCCACAAAACGGCGAAATTGGCCCACAGAAACCTCGGTACGCCCCATCCAAAAACCATCTTGAACTCGCATCCGCCTCGGGGCTGAAGCCTCATAAGACTCGCGTTCTGTACCCGCCTGTGCACCACCCTCGATCCCTGTTGCCCAAACCTTCTCGGCGGCAGAACTCCCCATCCAAAATTCCCCCGGCGGAATGTAGACCGTCTCCAATACAACCCCTTTCCCCAGCGTCGCTTTGAGAGTCTTCTTCGGCAATTCCTTCTCCGGCAATTCCTTCTCCGGCGAACCACTATCTTGGGCAAACCCGCCGAGAACCGATGTTATCGAGATTCCCAAGAAACCCAACAGGACCCTGAATTGGTGAAACTTCGACATGGTAATACCCTGAAAAAGAATGAGAGGAATGAAGACCAATAATCGCCAGACTAGCACGTTCAGACAACCGTTCACACAACGAGCTCCCGGTACCCAAACTTTATAGTTATAACCGTTTCAAGAAGCCATTTTCACTCATTCGCACCGCTCTATCCCGATGGCTTTCAAAAAGCCATAAGAATTCCACACACTTGAGGGAGGATGGTATACTCACACGGTACTGACCATCCCACCTCAAACCGACCACAACCGTGTTAAAACGATCTTATCTTCCACGCAACAATCCGATTTTCTCGAGCATTCGATTCCCCCTCGCGCAAGCCATCGAAAGAATTACGCTCTGCTTTTCCAAGCAACTAAGGATCGCAATCGGGGTGGCTCTTTCCTTGTTGCTTTTCTCCTCAGCAGAAGCGTATGCCCAGGAAACAAAAGCGACTATCACTTGGATCGTCAAAGTACCACCCAACACGCCGAATCAATCCAAACTGTTTCTTGCTGGAAACCAAGATCCTTTTGGTCCTTGGAAACCCAACCAATTCCAATTGCAGAAACAAGATGACGGAAGCTATCGCGGGGAAGCAACTTTTCCAGTTGGAACAAATCTGGAATACAAATTCACAAGAGGTAGTTGGGCAAGCGTTGAAAAGTCCGATACAGGCGCAGAAATCCAAAACCGACTTTTGCGTGTAGAAGAGGATGTTGAGATTACCATCCAGATCGCTTCATGGGCGATACCCACCAAAGAGCCGGAATCAACCGCCACCGGAGATCTTCGCTGGAAAGAAATCGACAGCCAAGTGCTCGCCGGAAAACGTCGAGTTACCGTCTGGCTCCCACCGGGCTACAAGTCTCCCGGCAATTCCTCGAACATCGTCGACGCCACCGCAACAGACAAATTTGAAAAATACCGCGTAGTGTACTTCCTCGATGGCCAAAACCTCTTCGATGCGACTCGCGCTGCATTTGGAAGCGAATGGAAAGCTGATGAAACTGCGAAGGCACTTGCTAACCAAACTCCACCGCTCCGATTGATCCTCGTCGCCATCGACAATTCCAAAGAACGGATGAGCGAATACACGCCGGTTCAAGACAAAGTGGGTGATGCATTGGTCGGTGGCCAAGCGGAAAAATATCTGTCGTTCATCACACATGAAGTTAAACCTTGGATTGACGCGGAGTTCTCGACAGATCCAAGACCCGAATCTACAGCCATTGCCGGATCATCCCTCGGAGGATTGTTCGCTCTTTTCGCAACGTTTCAAAAACCAGAGGTCTTCGGTGCAGCGATCAGCATGTCCCCTTCCCTTTTCTGGGGGCGGGAAGCGATGCTTCAGGAGTGCAAGCGATCTGCTCCAGGTAGTTGGGACCTACCCAAACAAAAACTTTGGATCGATATGGGAACCGATGAAGGAGACTCTCAGGAAACAAAGGAACGAAACGTGTCTCGTGCGCGAGACTACGTTGAATCTCTACAAAGCAATTACGCAACACGCTTCGACGTTCAACTCACCATCGCGAATGGGGCCAAGCACCATGAGTCTGCATGGGCCGAGCGATTACCCGATGCCCTCAGGTTTATCTTCGATGAAGCGAAACCATCTACCTCCAAATAACTCACCCCACGATCTAGCCGAGCCTTAGCCATGACCAAACGCCTCTCCAACCACACGACGAGATTCCACAAAAATGAACAATCGCCATTTCGTTCTCGGATCTCAAGAATGTTATTGCTTCTTACGACTATCGGATCCCCTGTTGCCACCGCTACCGCCTATCAATCGTCATCGAATCCCCCACCCACAACGTCAACGGCAAAAGAAAACGACGGTAGCTTGAAAGTCGAGCGCCTCGCGCCCCTTTCTATTGAAGAGGTCAAGCGAGCAATTGAAGTCCTTCCCGATTACGAAATTGAATTGGTTGCAAGTGAACCGCTCATCGGAAGTCCCGTAGCGATGGAATTCGATGCGGACGGCTTTCTGTGGGTCGTCGAGATGGTCGACTACAGCGAACAAGAAAACGAAGCGCTTGGACGAGTCTCCCGACTTCAAGATACTGACCAAGATGGCGTGATGGATCATGCGGACGTCATCGCGGAAAAGATCTCATGGCCGACTGCACTTACTACTCTGCGCGGAAAAACATGGGTGGCTGCTCCACCGTACATCCTCGAATACCCAGATGGCAATCGCCAAGCAAAACAAATTATCGATGGATTCGGACGACAGAATGTTCAAGGACTAGCGAACTCCTTCCGTTGTTGAATTTATGGAAAACTGCACTTATCGACTAGCTCCAACGGCGGCAAACTACAAATCAGTGACTCTGATCGAAATCCCTCGTTTCATCTACCATCCACACCCTACTCTGTCTCGGGTCGCGATGTCGTGTTCGATCTGCTTACCGGAGAAATCAGCAGCGTCGTCGGATACGGGCAACACGGCTTTGACTTCGGTCCATGGGGCGATCGCTTTGTTACAGCAAATAGCGATCATCTTCAACAAGTTGTCGCATGGTACCTTCCTGAACTCACCGATGCCTCTCTCTCCAAAAGCGTCTCATGGAGACGTTCAATTGCGGTCGATGGCCCACAAGCAGAAGTCTTTCGCATCTCTCCAGTGGAATCGTGGCGCAGCATTCGAACTCAAATGCGACTCTCTGGAATGTCCAATGGGATTCTCGAAGGTGGTGGCCAAGCAAGTGGATATTTTACTTCTGCAACTGGAGTGACTGTTTATGACGGAGATCAGTGGGGAGAGGAAAAGTCTTATGCGTTTATTGCAGATGTAGGGAGTAACTTAGTACATCGAAAACAACTAACTCGGAATGGAGTCGCATCCGTAGGTCAGCGAGTTGATAAAGGCACCGAATTTTTAAGAAGCCGGGATACCTGGTTTCGTCCAGTCCAATTTGCTAATGGTCCAGATGGCTGCCTCTATATCGTGGATATGGCAAGAGAAACCATAGAGCATCCCAAAAGCATCCCGGAACCCATTAAGAGCCAAGTCGATTTAACTTCAGGACGTGACCTCGGGCGTATTTGGAGAATTAAAGCTCGAGGGCGATCCGTGCGTCGAATAACTCCTGAGTTATCGAAGTATTCGACTGCAGAACTTTGCAAACTACTCGACCATCCAAACGGTTGGCATCGAGAAACTGCTTCAAGACTATTGATTGAACGCCAAGACCCACAAGCCGTTTCCATCTGCCGATCAATGCTCTCAGATAATTCACCACTCTCAAACAGTACCGACTCATCTACCCAAAAATCAGGCGGTACTTCCCCTTTTGGGCGTGTTCATGCTCTCTCCGTTCTTGCCTCTCTACCGAACGGACTGAATCTCGACAGTTGGTACGCAGCGATCCGAGACTCAGAGCCTCGCATTCGCGTTTGGGCGTGGGTTTTCGCCAACCGTATGCCCAAAGAAATTTTCGCGAACGAAGGATTCGACGAATCAATGCTGGCTACCCTCATGGCAGCAGAGACCGACCTCGAAGTACAAATGGTTATGGCGGTGCGATCCAAATCGCTGACTCTCCCAGCAAAAACACTTGCTAATGTATTTGCAGGTTGGTTAACCGACGAAAAGCAGTTGGGAAACCAACTCAAGTCCGAAGAGTTACGAGCCGCAATTGAGTTGGCGATTCGCGACCAAGGTGCGCAAGAACTTTGGGAAAGCCGCGATTGGATAACGGTGTTTCGAGACAGCGCAGGAGAAAGCTACTTAGACGCCATGTTCTCCGCCATGCAGCGGCAAGGATCCTTGGCCACCGCCATGACACAATGGTTAGAAAAATTACAAAACTCTGGCTCGACCAGCAACAATAATCCCAATGACCAGTTCCCAACAATAGTCAGAATCCTCGGTCGCCAGATCGAAAGAAAGCTATTTTCGGAAGACTCTGAAGTTTTTCGATACACACAACACTTTGCAAAAAACGAGATCCAACCCCGCGTAGAGAAGATGCTCGACGCTGCTCGGGACGCCACGAATGATTCATCGACGAATGAAGATTCTATTTCGATATTGTTGGCGCCAAACCAAGAAACACGGCTAGGAGCGATTCGACTTTTAGGATTACTCCCCGAGGCTCAGCGAGTGGAACTGTTTCAACGTATGATCACCTCCCCAACCCCTGTTACCATTCAACGCGACTGGATCGAAGCCTGGGTTCCAAACATGCCGGTGTTACAAGAGATTGCAATTGCAGAACTCAACAAAGTATCTCCAGTAGCCGCACAATCGATTGTTAAAAGTTTGATTCGTAGCGAATCAGGTGCACAACGGTTACTCCAATGGGTCGAAAAACCGGAGAATTCCCCAGCTTCAATCCCAGCGTGGGCGTGGCAAACACTTCGTGCGTTTCCCTCTGAATCTGTAAAATCCGCAGCTCAAAGAATTGCTCCCAACTCAGAAGTGCTTTGGGAGTCTATCGCGTCTGACTACCGAAAAGCGTGGGCACGAGTTGGGAACGCCGAACAAGGCGAACAACATTTTCGTAAATTATGTGCATCATGCCATCGCGTTGGAGATGTCGGCATTGCGATTGGTCCTTCCTTGGATTCCTATCGCGTTCGGCCGAATGAATCGATTGGATTAGCAATTGCCGAACCAAGCCGAGAAATGGATCCCAAATACGAGCAACAGCAAATTGCGACATCAGACGGAGAGGTAATTGTCGGAATTCTACTCTCTGCAACCTCCGAAGCCGTAACGCTCCATACCGCGCAAAACCAAATCATTTCGGTCCCCCGTAAGGAGATTGAAACTTGGAAAGCCGCTGGCAAGTCACTCATGCCAGATGGCTTACTCAAGGAACTTGACCCTAACGCCATGACCGATCTAATTGCATTTCTTCGACGTGTTCCTACTCCTGCCAATTAGCTTTGAGCCACCACAAACTACGATCGCTCTTACTCGCAATAGCATCCCTGCTCTGGCTCGCTACCGGTGCCGCTCTTTCAACACGCACCTACTTTGTCTTTAATTACGACTCAATTGCTTCGCTTCCACCCCATTTGGAAGTGATCGGTGCGGCAGTACCCGTCCTGGTTGCCTTAGCTTGCCTAATTGTTTCCGTCGCGATCGTCTTTTTTAGACGATCGCAGAGCCTCGACAGCAACGCACAAGCGACAAGCTCCGACCTACTGCTGATTCTTTTTCTATACCTAGCAAGCTTTCCACTAGCACTTGTTATTGCACGATCGTTGGGCTCTGCCAATCCGATGCAAGCACAGCAAACCTATTGGTGGGAACCAATCGTCTTTGCCATATTCTCTGGACTTGCCATGAGCATTCCAATCGGTTCCTATCTCTCAAACCACAAAGCACGATTCTCCGACCGAGTACCGCAAGCGTGGAAGCCATTTTATTTTCACCTTATCGATAGGTACCTTCCAATATCTATCCTCACTGGTACCGCCATTATTTGTACCATCTGGTGGAATTGGCAGAGTCTAAGCTATTACAATGGCTTCCAATTAGGATTCAATGACTTCGGCCATTTTCTGTTGCGAGTCGCCAACACCGCTAGACTCAATGGTTTCCTTAAGGAGACTGATGTCCTTCCAACCTTTTGGGATCATTTCAATCCTGGCTTAATACTCTTGCTCCCCCTTTGGTGGGCGGCTCCAGATCCGCGTTGGGTCTTTATCCTTCAAGCTAGTTCCCTGGCACTAAGTTCCCTAGTGGTCTATGCGATCGCACGAAGACATGGAATACAGAAGTGGCCAGCGATGATGTGGGGACTTGCATGGTTGAGCTACCCTTCTATCGGACAGATGAATCTAGCATACACATACGGATGGCATCCAATTACGTTTGCGATTCCATCTCTGCTCGGTGCATACTTTTGCCTGATCACAAATCGTTCCTTTTTGGCATGCGCCCTTGCGATGCTAGCGTGCAGTTTTGAAGAAGGTGCCGTAGCAGCAATAGGGTGCTTCGCTGCAGCCGAAGGATTAAGATGCCTTTGGGCCTCAAGGAGAATTGGTTCAATAGACGAAGCGCATAGACGGGCATCTCTGGGCACTGCTAAGTCCTGGGGGGCACTTTGGTTGCTCGCAACCATGTCCTTCGTACTGATCTACAAGTTCAGCGGCCTTGCAGAATTTCAAACAGGCCGTTTTGCACGACTGGGTGAAGGACCGATGGATATCCTTCTCTCACCACTGCATCGCACAGATGTTTGGTTCGAACTTCTATTTCGAGAACGCAATGGAGCCTTTCTTTCATTCCTATTTGCGCCCTTTGTTCTTTCCTGTCTTTCCTCTTTTGCTCATCATTCCAATCCTCGACCAAATAACTTCAGCTGGACCATCCTAGCGACCGTGCCGTTATTCATGGTACTCTTACTCTGGGAACACCTACCTGCCCAAAGTTTAGCATTTCAATACGCAAGCGTTATCATCCCCATTTTGTTCATCGGGGCGATTCGAGCTTCAATCGATTCCGAATTCTCCTCGGCCAGTACCTCATCAAATGCGTTGATTACGGGGTTTGTCCTGAGCTGCTTCGTCGGGCAATTTCCTTGGACTGCCGACACCCTCATTGACGTGAAATCCCGTGCCTATGGCCCTCTGTCGCTCGCTTCCGATGGCTTCACTCCAGAGTCAAAAACAACACGCCAACGAGGAGCTGAAGACAACTTGATATTTCACGAACAGTTACGGGAACTCCGTAAAAAAGGAATCCCGATCGGCTCGTCGTCAGAATCGTTAAGTTTTCATCAAATCCGAATCCTTGCCACGGGAAGATTAGCGAGCCATCTACTCGGATGCGAAGACTTGGAAACCGTCGGCCAATTTTGGCAACGGCGCGGAGACTATCAAAAACTCCGCCCCGAACTCGCTTCTCCTCTCCTTCGATACGACGTTATCGCAATCGATCCCATCGAAGCCTTCCAGCAGACGCCTGAGGAAACTAAAAAAGTTCGAGAAGAAGCAATTCAATTAGGATTTTCTATAGAGCGAGTTCCTAACGGATTTGAGTTGTGGATTGCTCCTCGTTAAGAGGCAACCAAAAGAGAACCACCAAAACAGCATCGAATAACCCGTCGGTCAAATGACCGAGTCCTAAGTGAATCGCGGGTTCATCTCTATACCCAGAGGTGAAAATGAGCATAATATTGGCTTGGTTCTTTAAGTGATTTCCGCGATAAGGGAGCGATGCTGATGAGTAAATATCTCGACCGATTCACAAAGGGCGTCCGTCCCTCTAAGAAATTAACTTTGGGCAGCAAAGGCTTATCGCGCTCGTTTGCTCTGACCTTATCTCTCGGTTTTTTCACCACCACCATCAGCTACGCTGAAACTCCTCAAAAAGCCTTAGAGACTCTTCAAAAAGTTCAACCAAACGATGACGCGGCCATGGCACGCGCTTCGCAAGCGGCTAAAGAACTCGCAAAAGAATCCGATCTCAACACCCTACAAGTGCTGCAAGCCATGCAAGGTGCGTCTTCGATTGGAAAGAACTGGCTACTGGGAATCGCCAACAGCACCCAAAGAAAGAAACCTGTATCGAAGCAAGAACTCGAGGGATTTCTTAGAGACACGAAACAAGACCCTGAAGCTCGATATACCGTGTTTCGATGGTTAACCGATGGCGACGATTCATCGCGAAACCAATGGCTCGAAACAATGCTCGATGATCCAAGCCCAGAGATTCGCTACGAAGCGATTGCAAAGGCGCTTGAGCCTAAAGAGCTCTCCGTCGAGCAACTCAAAACACTTCTTGATGTCGCACGTCAACCTGAGCAAATTGTCGACCTGATCGCCAGGCTAGACAAACAAGGTATCAAGGTTAATCAATCCCAGCACTTCGGATTCTTATCCACTTGGAAACTGCTCGGCCCCTTCGATAACACCGGCAGCAAGAGCTTCAACGTCGCCTACCCAATTGAAACCGACTGGCTGAACGGCAAGCTCGCTGAAACCTACCAAGGACGTTCTGGAGATGTAAAGTGGATCAGCGAATCTTCAGAAGATCCCGATGGTTTAATCGACCTCGCAAAGATCTACAACAATGAAAAAGGTTGTGTAGTATTCGGCGTCACCGAAGTCGAAGTCCCAAGTAATGTTCGTTGTGAAATTCGTATCGGTTGTATCAATGCCCAAAAACTTTGGGTCAACGGTGAACTCATCATTGCGAACGAAGTCTACCACACAGGGATGCAAGTTGATCAATACATCGCACCGATCGAACTCAAGGCTGGCACAAATCGAATCCTGATCAAAGTTTGTCAAAACGAACAAAAAGAAGTTTGGGCGCAGCGATACATTTTCCAAGCCCGTATCTGCGACTCAACCGGGAAAGCCATTCCTTACACGATTAAGCACTAAAATTGCTCGATCGAGTCCGATTTCATCCTGCGAACAATACAAACAACGAAAGTAAATCATCATGGCGACACCTTCCAAAAATCGGCATCGTTTTAAGAAAAGAGCTTGGCTAGCCACTGCAATCGCACTCGTTACCTCGTTTTCTCACCCTATAGCCTCAGGGGAAGACTGGACTCAATTTCGAGGCCCCGACCTCGGTGGTGCGGCTTCGAAGGCCAAACTACCCGATACTTTCGATGGCGAGAGCGGGAAGAACATTGCTTGGAAAGTTGCCATTCCAGGGCGTAGCGTCGGCGGTGCGATTGTGATTGGAGACCAAGTAATCACAACCACTAGCGATGGGATGGAACAGCGCCGTATTCGACTGTTGAGCTACAACAAGGAAACAGGCAAACAAAACTGGGAACAGCAATTCGTCTCGCGCGGACGTCCCTACTGTCACCCTACTAGCGCTAATGCTGCCCCAACTCCCGCTTCTGACGGGAGTCATATCGTTGCGTTCTACAGTTCCAACGACGTCGCATGCGTTGACACTTCAGGAAATCTCCTTTGGTATCGCTCTCTAGCAAGTGATTTCCCCAAGGCGGGAAATGACGTCGGAATGAGCGCTTCCCCCGTTATTGTCGACGGAGTTGTGGTCGTTCAAGTCGAATGCCAAGGCGACTCGTTCGCACTCGGAATGAAAGTCGAAGATGGCACTACGGTATGGAAACAGGATCGTCCTCGCAAAGCGAATTGGGCCTCTCCAACTCCAGTAAAACTCCCAAGCGGAACCCTAGCGGTAATTCTACAGTCCAGCGACGACCTCGTAGCTATTGAGCCGAGCAATGGCAAGCAGCTTTGGAGCATGCAAACAGGTTGTGCCACAACACCCTCCGCGACCGTTTCCGGTGGTAAACTCATTGTTCCTTCCGGAGGTCTAACCGCTTACGATCTGTCGAGCACTGGGGTCCCCAGCGAACTTTGGAAGGAGAACAAACTCAATCCGAATGCTTGCTCACCTTTGGTTGCGAATGATCGCGTCTACACGATCAACCGCACAATTCTCGTTTGCGGTGATGCCTTCACCGGCAAGGTACTTTGGCAATTGCGGATTCCTGATGCAAATCAGATCTGGTCATCTCCAGTAATCGCCGGAGATAAACTCCTCCTGTTCGCGATGGACGGCAGCTGCACTGTGGTTTCCCTAGCAGGTGAACAAGGAGAAATCATACAAAAGAATATGCTCGGCGATGAAGTTCTAGGATCCCCTGCAATCTCCGAGAACGCAATGTACGTTCGCGGAGCAAAAAACCTATGGCGAATCAGCGAGCGATAAGCAACTCGCTGATTCTTGGAATTATTCGATCATCGTTCGGTTCGGGAGATAGCAAGGTTTGTCTTCAACACATGCCGTGAAACCCACAGGGGTACGATTGCCACAAGTCCGTGGACCCATCGTAGGCTCCATTCGTGTGCCAGGTTCAAAAAGCATTACAAATCGAGCACTCGTGTGCGCTGCCATGGCAAAAGGGAAATCCACACTGCACGGCGTTCTGGAAAGCGAAGACACCACTGTGATGGTCGATGCGTGGCGACAACTCGGCTTGCGAGTCGACTGGGATCGTTCAACTTGCACATTAACCATCGACGGTTGCGCAGGCCAACCTCCTCAACCTGAAGGAACCCTCTTCATCGCCAATAGCGGAACCTCCATCCGATTTCTCACCGCCGCCTTGGCCGCAACACAAGGCAAGTATACCTTGGATGGAATTGAACGAATGAGAGAACGCCCCATTGGTGACTTGATTCGCGGACTGCAATCATGGGGGGCTGACATCTCTAGTCGGAATTCCCATAATCCTGAATGCCCTCCAGTGCAACTCAACGCCAGAGGATTGCGAGGAGGACTGGCTCACGTCCGAGGTGACGTATCGAGTCAATTCCTCTCTGGAATGTTAATGGCTGCACCTTATTGCGCGAGCGATGTGATCATTGAGGTCCAGGGGGAATTGGTATCAAAACCATATGTCGACATGACACTATCGGTGATGCAAGCCTTTGGAGTATCTCCCACGACAAGGGAGCACGGGCAGTACCGATTCTCCGCACCCGCGTGCTACCTTGCAACAAATTATTCAATCGAACCGGATGCGTCCGCAGCCAGCTACTTTCTCGCCGCTGCAGCAATCACCGGAGGTAAAGTCCGCGTTGAAGGAATCGGGCTAGACGCACTACAAGGAGATGTACGCTTTGCAAACGTACTCGAAGCGATGGGTTGTGAACTCAAGAGCGATCGCGACTGGATCGAAATCTCTGGCAGAGCAAGCCGTGGTATCGACATCAATATGGCTGATATCAGCGACACCGTGCTAACTCTCGCGGCAGTGGCTTTATTCGCCGAAGGCCCAACAAGAGTACGTGGCGTCGCGCACAATCGTCATAAAGAAACCGATCGAATCGGAGATTTGATAAAAGAGATACGAAGACTCGGAGCGCAAGCACATGAACACGACGATGGATTAACTATTGTCCCTGGAAAACTACAAGCGTGTGAGTTGCAAACCTATCGCGACCACCGAATGGCTATGAGTTTTGCCCTTGTCGCTATGAAAGTTCCCGGTTGCATAGTCTTAGATCCTCGTTGTACCGAAAAAACTTATCCCCAATTTTTTGAAGATCTAGGCAAAATGACGGGACTCGTTCCAGAGTATATTCATCAACAATAATCCCACGTTTCCCCACAGTCCAAGCACGCGGTCCGGAATTGTATCATGAGCGTTAGCACGAGTATTCAGAATGGGACATCCACTGCAGCATTTCAACGCTGTCTAAATATCGACTGTGGCGCAACATTCGATGTGGGTGAAGTCCTCACCCGCTGCCCAAAGTGTAGCGATCTCCTGGATGTAGCGTATGATTGGAACAAAATTCCGATACCCAAGAAGCTTGTTGATCTCGAAGCACTCTGGAGTCGGCGTCATGAACCTTTAAGATTCAGCGGTGTGTGGCGGTTCCACGAATTGCTTCCTTACGCCCCTCCTCAACGAGTCATTACCGTGGGAGAAGGGCAAACGCTCCTGCAACAAGCAGATTTTGTTGCGAAGTATGTAGGACTGCGTCCCGGACAATTGTATTTGCAATACGAAGGTATGAATCCATCCGGATCCTTCAAAGATAATGGAATGTGCGCTGCGTTTACACATGCCCACATGGTTGGTGCAAAACGTGCTGCTTGCGCTTCGACCGGAAACACGAGCGCGTCTCTTGCTATGTACTGCGCAGTGACTCAGTTGATGAAAGCAATTATCTTTATAGGCTCCGGCAAGATTTCGTACGGGAAACTCTCCCAAGCCCTTGAGTACGGAGCGCTTACCGTACAGATCGCAGGAGACTTCGATGATGCGATGGCACGCGTGCAAGAAATATCTAAAGAACTAGGTATCTATCTGGTTAACAGCGTCAATCCATTTCGTTTGGAAGGACAGAAAACGGTCATGTTCCGAGTTCTCGAAGCGCTCCGTTGGGAAGTCCCTGACTGGATCGTTGTGCCAGGCGGGAACTTAGGCAATAGCAGCGCTTTCGGCAAAGCATTCATGGAACTGAAAGAACTTGGCCTGATCGACCGTATCCCCAGGCTTGCTGTAATCAACGCCGCCGGCGCCGATACTCTAGATGTCTTGTACAACCAACGCAATCTTCGATGGAGTCGAGGAAGACCAAGGATGGAAATCGCATGCTGGTATTACGATGAACTGGACCGAGATCGAGTCAAAGCAGACACCATCGCTAGCGCTATCGAGATCAATCGCCCTGTGAACCTCAAAAAATGCTTGCGCGCACTCGATGTCTGCGACGGTGTCGTACGAAAAGTTAGCGACCAAGAAATCCTAGATGCAAAAGCTCAGGTAGGAGCTGGCGGGATCGGTTGCGAACCTGCGAGCGCCGCTAGCGTCGCCGGAGCAAAAATGCTACGACAACAAGGTGTAATCGGCAGCGACGACCGCGTTGTCTGCATCCTCACAGGGCACCAATTGAAAGACCCCACGGCGACGGTTGCATACCACACGACAGACCAAGACCAATTCGAAGAGGTATTAGGAAGCCGCGGCGTTACGCGGGCCTCATATGCCAACCGCGCCATCGCAGTTCCCAATCAGATCGATGCCATCATCAAAGCAATCCAACTATACTCTTAGCAAGTTCCTTAAGTCATTCGAACGGAAATAGGCATCGCCCGTTCTTAGTTAGGACCCTTGGAACGCCCGAGCTTCCTGCTACCAAGAAGATGCCCCAACATCCGTTCAGGCGCTTCTAAGAAACTCCGCGTGACTCGATAATGCTCCGTCTCTTCATAGGCAATCGGATTGACCCCCGATTCTCCAAAATGAAATATTTTCGATTCAGGATAACTCATGATGATCGGCGAGTGTGTCGCAATAACGACCTGAGAACCTTTTTCAATCAACTGATCTAACAATACTAAAAACTCTAACTGACGCTGGGGAGACAACGCCGCCTCTGGCTCATCCAAGAAATAGAGCCCCTGGGAGAATCGATTCTCAACCAACGTCATAAACGCTTCTCCATGAGATTGCTCGTGAAGCGACTTGCTACCATAACTTCTGCCAACTCCCAGATTGTCAATCTCGGTTGCTACATTAAAAAGACTCTCGGCGCGCATGAACCAAGCGTCTGGAACCAGTGCATGGTATCGACGCAATCGCACTATCTTGTGCAATTCAGAATGACTTGCTCGGGTCTCGAAAACCATATTGCGACTTCCCCCCTCAGGGTTCAACCCATTAGCAATGGCAATGGCTTCGAGCAAAGTTGATTTGCCTGATCCGTTTTCCCCGACAAAAAAAGTGACCTTCGGATGTAAATCCAACTTCACAAGTCCCCGCAGGCTTGGCAAACAAAATGCATAGTGGTTGGGATCAGAAATGTAGGTGCGTTCAAATAACACGGACTCGATGAACGGCCCCGGTGTGGCCCCATACTTGAACTTTGCCATGTATACCCTCATTTCGGGCGACAAGAAAAACCAGTTCCTGAAAATATTATTGCAGATAAAACATCATTGGCTCGAAACAATGCTCCTTCTGAAGTGAATTTCGGCCTGAATAGGGACACCCACGAATAACCATCCTAATGACCTACGCATTTCCTGACCAATCAGAAAATGGATACTCCGTAAAACTCTGGACTCAGAATTCGCCGTGCGTCACCGCGTGAATGTTCGACCAAGTTATAATCGGGATACAATCCGTGCAATTAACGCTCTGTACAACTCCGTTCGGACTACCAAGCGATTTCACCAAAAGCTCATGAACACGATAAAAACACCGACATCCAGCATGCTACTGAAAATAGCGCATGACTTCTTCCAACGCCTTTCCTCACGCCAATGGCTCGCGTTCATATTCGTGGCCCTAAGCAATCCGCTGTTGATGGGACAAGATTCGTTAAGTCCCGGTAACACTTCAACAAGCGTTAACCTGACGTTTGAAGGTGAAGCGATCGATAGTTGGCACGGATTCAAACGCCACCGATTTCAATTCGACGGTGAAGAAGCTTGGGTCGTCGAACCCAAAGAACCACGATCCGATCGTCGATTCTCCTGGTGCATGATGTTCCCAGATGCATTCACCGACCGCTGTGCTGCTCCCATGCTCCTGAGCCGTGGTTTTTATCACGTCTACCTTTCGGTGGGCAATAGTTTTGGCGCACCTAAAGCCATTGATAAGCTACACGCCTTTCACAAGATGCTTGTTACCCGTGGACTCCACCCGCAAACCGTATTGATTGGGATCAGTCGTGGCGGTCTGTATGCTCACCGATTTGCGGCAACGCACCCAAAACACGTCAGCGTGATCTACAACGATGCCCCTGTACTTGATTATCAAAGTTGGCCAGGAGGCAAAGGAAAGGGCAAGGGAAGTCCCAATGATTGGCAGGAACTCAAACGATGGTATGGATTCGAATCCGATGCCCAAGCGGCACAGTACGACCAAACGCCACTAAAGACCCTCGACATCCTAACGCAACATAAAATCGCAATCATCAGCGTTGTAGGAGACACCGACGATGTTGTTCCTGTGGAAGAAAATACGACACCAGCGGCGAAAAGGTATACCGAGCTTGGCGGAGTTTTTGACGTGATTCACAAACCGGGAATCGGCCACCATCCCCACGGACTCGATGACCCCGCACCCATCGTCGAATTCATCGAAAAACACACAGCTAAAAACAACGTTCCCTAGCACTAATCTCGCCGAGAAACCGTCGCTCCGATCGCTTCGGCAACGCTACGTTTCCCCATTGGCTGATAATCGTTAAAGGGACCATCGACGCCCCCCTTAGGCCAATTCGCCTGATCCGCGTATTGCCCCTCGTCTCGGTACTCCTTTTGCAGTTCCACTAACTGTTGCTTGAGGTTGTCGAATAAAGTTCGCGTAGAAGGAGCTTCCGCGGTCGTCGGATCACCAAGAAGATTGCGCTGCTCCAATGGGTCTTTGGCAAGATCAAAGAGTTCGTATGCATCTTTCTTCCAGTAATGGATCAATTTGTGTGTACCTGTTCGTACTCCGAAATGCGCTCGCGTATTGTGATGACCTGGATCATGGTAATACCGATAGTAGACTGATTCTCGCCAATCCGCTGGAGTTTTTCCGTGCAAAACCGGAACCAAGGAACGGCCTTGCATCGAAACCGGCGGAGTGATCCCCGCTAGACCCAAAAACGTCGGTGCAAGATCAATATTCATTACCATCGCCTCCGGCGTTGAGCCTGGTATGATCCCTGGACCACGAGCAATTAGTGGTGTCCGAAGACCTGGTTCATACATAAATCTCTTGTCATAGAGTCCAAATTCCCCCAAGTACCAACCATTATCAGCAGTGTAAATCAAAATCGTATTCTTGGCCAAATCCTTCTGATCGAGATAGTCCAACATTGCTCCTATGCTGTCATCCACACCCTGAACACATGCTAGATAATCTTGCATGTAACGCTGATACTTCCACTTTACAAGTTCCTTGCCCTCGAGAACTTTGCCCTCAACGGTAACCTGAGTTGGTTTTTCACCCAACCAACGGTTCCGCTCCTGCCCCTGAAGCGATTCGGGGGGCTCCAACTTAAGGTCTCGTCGCGTCAAATCGTTTGCAACCGTCTGTTCGTTCTCTGGAAGTGCTGCAGGTCGTGTCGCGTAATCATCCCAAAGCGTTTCTGGCTCAGGAATCTCTCGATCGGCAAACAATGCTTGATTCTTCAAGTCCGGTGCCCACTCTCGATGAGGTGCTTTGTGATGAAGCATCAGGAAAAATGGACGATCCTTAGGCCTGGTTTCGAGAAACTCAATTCCCAATTGCGTCGTAATTTCCGTGCAGTGCCCCTCAATCGTCAGTTTGCGATTCCCAGGAACTAAGAACTGTGGATTCCAATAAGCTCCCTGACCGGGCAACACAATCCACCGATCAAACCCAGTTGGATCAGAGCCCAAGTGCCATTTACCGATCATCCCAGTATGATATCCCGCCTGTTGCAGTTGTTTCGCGGCATGGTCTCGCGATCCATCAAAGCGATTGAAGACGGGTACTCCATTGAGGTGCGAGAACTGCCCTGTCAGCAACGTCGCTCGACTAGGCGTGCAAATCGAATTGGTGACAAATGAGTTGGTAAACCGAGCCCCATCCTTCGCCAATCGGTCTAAATGCGGAGTCTGATTCACCTTGGACCCATAAGCTGAAATCGCCGCTTGGGCATGGTCGTCCGAGAAAATGAACAGGATATTCGGGGGCTCCGCTGCCACTATCGCTAAACTCTCAACCCAAGTTGCAATCCACACGCAGCTCAAGAAGGCCACTAACATACAAGTCTTCTTCATCAGGATACCCCCAAAAAGCGGTCGTACGAAATTCTCCATTTTTAACTTCCTTGCAGTTGTAGCTTGGTGAGAAACTCATGGTCGACCGGAACAGATATGCTTTGACCTGATTGTGACCGCAATGTAATTCTACCAGGGGCAAAGGTAATCGTTTCAACGATATCAAATTGCTCAGGAACTTTTGCAACTCCTTGGATATAAGGAACTACCGTTGGCTTCGACTCGCTCAATTGGACCGCTGTCGCAATCGACTCACGTTGCAATGCATTTGACTCTACCGAAGCTTTCAAGCCATCTGCAAAGTGAGCAGTAACATCCTCAAGCCCAAGGCAGCGATTGCGACCATTCCACGGATACCCATGGCGGCCTCGGTTCTCCATCCAAAAAACTGTTGAATTCAAGATCTTCGGATTCTTCAAACTAAACCAAACATAACCCTGTTCTGGAAATGTAGCAGTCATCCAGGCTACACTTGGAACTGCACCATCACTGGCTCCCTCCAAAGGTAATTTGTTGAAGATCTGTACTAAATCAGCAAATCCTTCCCGCGTAGGCTCCCGAGTAAGATCCGCGTCAATTCCACCCTTCCATGCTACAGGAACCTTGGACATCGACTCCCAGCGAACGCCCGGTTCCAAAGACTGATATTCACGCTGCTTAGGATCGCTAAAGGTCCCTGGATAAGTTTGGCCGAACCGATAGGGACTCGCGGCTAAGCGGACTGCGTCAGTCTTCTCTGGGATAGCTAACGTCGCATGATGCCCCAAAGGAGCCGATCCCGCAAATCCTTCGATGGTGTGCTTTGTATAAACAACATTCTGACCATCCACTAACGAAACTTCCTTTGTCACCTTTCCCTTGCGAATCTCCGTTTGCAATTCAAGAACCAATCTGCTGGATTTTCCGCTTCGTTCGTTAGCAACCAAACGCCACTTTGAACTTGCAACTTCTCCATGAGGTGGATGGCTTTCACCGTTGACCGATTCCGAGTTACCACCAAAGGGCATACAAAAGAAATCTCCCCGCAGGGGAACAAGTACAGGGGCAGGCATTGCAGGCCCTGTCTCCTCTTGCCAAGGACTAATATGATATGGCGCAATCGGTTTGTCGGAGTTACGATAAAATGTAACCGGTGCCATGTGCCCGCCGAGCTCAGTGATTGCGAGCTCAACTTCAGGTGTCTTCACTTCATAACTCGGTTGCCCTGCAATTATCCGGGTATTCGATTGACTTGAACCCGAAGATGTCGTTGCTGGCTTCTGAAAGACTACAAAGTAATTCTCCTTGAGGATTTCCTTGTTCTCTTGGATTTTCTTAAAACCCACGTCAAGAATTTCTTTCTCGAATACTTCTTGGCCAGCACGCACATGTGACATAGTCCATTCGCTACTCTCGCCCTGCACTCTCTTGAAATCAATCAATACAACTCGACCACCCGACCGCAGCGCTCGAAAAAGCGACGTCATCGTCTTGGTAGGAAATTCAAAGTGATGATAGGTATCACAGATGTAAGCAACATCAATGCTATCCGGCTGCAACTCTGTGGAATCCGCAGTACATAGTAGAGTATCGATATTGCTTAGGTTCAATTCCCTCGATGTCTTCTGGATGTGATCCAGGAAGTTTTGGGAGATATCCACTGCGATTACGCGTCCCTGATTCCCTACAGCCTTGGAAAACATGCGGGTAAATAGCCCGGTCCCCGCTCCTATATCCGCTAGCGTCTCACCTCCCTTGAGGCCACAAACCCCAAGAATCTCTTCGCGCTTTAAAAACACCTCGCGACTTTCGATTTCAAATCGCTCAACGAAATCCTTCACATTCGGATTCTTGAAGCTGTCGTTGATGCCAGGACGCACGCTCTTCTCCTGCGCATCTACCAGCGTCGCCGAATTAGCGAATATCGCGATGGCTATTAAAAACATCGGTTGTCGCATCAGAATTTTTCGTTGGATTAACATGTCTTCCCATTTTGGGTTATTGAAGAATTACACTGGGTTAGGAGACAGCCCGCTGGCCTTTATGGTACTCGAACTGGTGGTCAATGAAATGGTACTCGTAAACGAAAAAAGCATTAGGACTTCTGAGCTTCGAATACGATTTCGAATACGATTTCGAGTATCGAGTTGATGAATAAGAAAGATCAAAGCTATAACTCGCAGAATGTCCCGAAGAACCCAGCCAACGATTGTTTAAAAGGACCGCTTACTCGCGACGCAATAGATGTTCGTCAAACCAATGAGCAAATTTCACGGAGTCAAAATACATCGTTCGCCATCCATGGCCTCCCCCTCGATGCACTACGATCTTGACCTCTCTTCCAACCACTCTTGCACGCTCACGAAAACGTTCGGACTGATCCAATGGAACGAGAGTATCTGCATCACCATGATAAATCAAAATGGGTGGTAACTTATCGTTGATGAAATAAAGCGGAGACGCCTTACGCCCGATGTCTTTCCACTTTTCCGGATCTGTTGCATCGGATTCAAATGCATCAACGAACGACAACGGGGGCCCCTTTCCCCCAGAATCCTCTGTAGAACCTTTCATGTTCAAGAAGTCTGTTACAGGGTAAAAGATCGCCACGGCTTGAACCGCTCCGCTCTCGCGATCAATTTCGTCCGCAGGATTCGCATGGGGTTCTTCACCCCGGGTAGCAAGCATTAGGCTCAGATGCCCACCAGCACTTCCCCCCGTCACACCGATACGATTCGGGTTAATGCCATACTCTCCCGCATTGTGACGTATAAACCGAACACCTCGAGTAACGTCCTCGATAATCTCTGGGATTTTTGACTCGGGCTGGGAAACATGACACACCGCAAAAATCGTGTAACCACTGCGAAGTAAAGGAGCAAACATCCTCGCCTCGGCAATCCCAGGTCGCTTGGACTTCCACCTTCCACTTGCCATAAAAGCTATTGCACAACCATTCGGCACTTGCGGCTTGAAAATATCCATCGTCAACTGCTGTCCATCGCGATGGCCATAGACAACTCCATCGATTCGCTCATATCTGGGATGGAAATACCAATATATAGCGCCAACCCCCAGAACCGCCAACGCAACAACCAACGCCGCTGTAAACATCAGTCTACGGATCCAACCGCGCATAATAGCTCCACCCATTCTCAAGCGGTTACAGGTTATTTCATTAACTGATCAAGCATAGGTACAATCATCATGTCATCAACTCACGGATTGGAGATGCGTCGAGGACTCCAGTAAGCTTCTCATCCAAACCTCCGTGGAAGTAAGTCAATCGTCGATGATCCAACCCCATAAGGTGAAGAATCGTCGCATGCAAATCACGCAATGGCCGAGGGCTCTCTACGGCAGCTTCGCCCAGCTCATCGGTTGCCCCATAACTCGTCCCTGGTTTTACTCCTGCTCCAGCAAACCAATAAGTGAATCCTTTGGGATTATGATCGCGACCTCCCGGCTTTCCGCCTGTATTGAAAGTTTCAGACACCGGCATTCTCCCAAACTCTCCCCCCCACACGACCAACGTGGATTCCAATAGTCCGCGTTGCTCCAAATCTTGCAACAACGCCCCTATCGGCTGATCAACTTCTGGGCAATGGATCTTGAGGTTTTCCTCGATACCATGATGTCCATCCCAACTATTCTGGCCTCCAGCATTTCCGCCCCCAGAGTATATCTGCACAAAGCGAACTCCGCGTTCCACTAGCCTTCTTGCGATCAAACACTGCTTTCCAAACGTTGAGGGTCCCAAAGCTAACGGGTGCCACTGCGGTTTCGGCTCATCTACCCCATACATAGCCAAAGTCGCAGCCGTCTCTTGTCCAAGATCCATCGCTTCGGGTGCTGTCATCTGCAACTGAAATGCTAACTCGTAACTAGCAATCCTTGCCTCAAGTTCGGACGACTCAGGATGCTCCTGAGCGTGTCGACGATTGAGCTTTGCAAGAAACTCGATTTCCTCCTGTTGGGTTTCCCGACTCATCCCCGCAGGTGGTTGCAGATGGAGAATCGGTTGCCCTGATGTTCGTAGCAGGGTTCCTTGATATGCGGCAGGCATGTATCCACTCGACCAATTCGGAGACCCACTCGTGGGCCCTCCGCGCGGGTCAAGCATCACAACATACCCTGGTAGATTCTCATTCTCCGAACCCAATCCATACGTTACCCAAGCCCCCAGCGACGGATGACCTTGCAATGTCCTTCCGCTGTTAATCTGAAGCAAAGCACTACCATGCGCGAACGAATCGCTCGTTAGACTCTGGACTACCGCAAGCTTGTCCATGTGTTCGGAAATTTTGGGGAACGCATCCGAGCACCACAAACCAGATTCGCCGCACTGCTTGAACTTCCTACGACTCGCTTGTAAAACCGCTTGAGTTTTGGTCCCGCGACGAAACTCATTGTCAATCGTCTGACCATCCCGCCTCTGCAACTCTGGCTTGTAGTCGAACAAGTCCACTTGCGACGGTCCGCCGAACATAAACAAAAAGATCACAGACTTGGCTTTGGTCTCCAACATCGGAGGCTTCGGTGCCATCGGCAAGCGAATGTCTTGTGGTGAGGCGTTTCCCGAAGAAGCAAGCATCGACATCAGGGCTAATGACCCAAATCCCGCCCCGGACGATGTTATAAAACCCCGGCGATCGATCGGACTGAACGACTGTTTGTGCTCTTCCGGATTCATCTTGTCTATCCTCTGGATGCCAATCGGTAACGGCAGGCGTCTTACAGTTAGTCAGTATAAAGAAACTCGGAACTGTTGAGCAGGATCCGACACAAACTCACCCATCTCTCCGATCCACCCGGAGCAATACCAAGGTAAGCAATTGCGTCATTGCGTTCTGACTCCGTGGGCCTACGCTGGTACACCAAACACCAGAGTTGCTCAATGCGTGCAACCGCTTCGTCTTGACCAGCCAACGCTTTAGCTCGCTCATTCAAGGCCTCTGCTTGCGCTCTTATCCAAGGATCATTGAGCATTAACAGCGCCTGCGGCGCAGTTGTGGTAACAACTCGATTTGCCGTCGGTCCCGTACCACTCGGATAATCGAGCACTTCCAAAAACGGAACTCGCAGCGATCGCTTCGCAACCAAATAAATGCTTCGGCAATTTTGCTCTTCTGCAGGACTGTCTTGCCAAAGCGATAATGAAACAGGGTTCGCCGAATCTCTAACCTCCTGCGTCAATGTTGGATATACACTTGGACCAGAACGCTTCGCCCCAAGATTACCACACACAAAAAGGATCGAATCGCGAATAGACTCCGCATCCAATCGCCTCAATTGAGGCGATGCATACCGACTGACTTTTACCTCGTCCTTCAATGGATCCTCAATCAACGATTGATAAGCCTTTGTACACAAGATAATTCGATGCAAATGCTTTACCGACCATCCTGAGCGAATCAACTCAGATGCCAAGAAATCCAATAGACGCAGATTCTGAGGGGGTAAGCCAGTGGCACCGAAATCATCTAGCGATGGAACAATCCCTTCACCGAAGTGCCTCTGCCAAACTCGATTGACAAGTACTCGAGCCGTCAGAGGATTCTGTGGATCTACCAACCACTTCGCAAACGACAATCTCCCACCCATTGTACTGCTAGGAAATTCACCTTCCGTCTCTATCGTAGAGGCCGCCGATGCAGTTCTCCTCAAGGCAGCAGTCCTCGCTAAAACTTCCGGAATCTTGGGCATGACCGCCTGACGTGGTAAATTCGGATCCCCACGATGCAAGACAAAAGTCTCTCGCTTGGCACCGTCGATTTCCCACACCGCTAATGCGGAATCAAAAGGAGGTACTTGGTCTCGGAGCTGCCGTAGTTTTCCTTCGAGATCAAGCCGAACGGCTGGGTCGCTGGTAGCATCAAGCAGCTTCTGCATTTCTGCGATCGAGCTTTGACGGTCTTCTTCCCAAGCACGCATACTGGATTCAGGAACCAATGAACGCTGGATCCTTCCCGTCCCTCGACCTCCCCCACCCTTCTTGCTCAACCCATAAGGCTCAATTCCACGAAAATAAGCCAAAAGCGAATAATAGTCTTGCTGGCTAATTGGATCGAATTTATGGTCGTGACACCGCGCACAACCAATCGTTAATCCCATCATCGCCGAACCGATGCTCACCATGACATCGTCCGCGTCATCATACTCCGCAACCAAAGTATCATCTGGCTCATCATCCCAGACATGCAAACGAAAAAAACCTGTTGCAACTATCGATTCACGCCACTGCTGTTCATGACTCTCCACACTCAAGCCCTGCTCTTGGGCCAATAAGTCACCCGCAAGTTGTTCGACCAAGAACCGATCGTAAGGTTTATCTCGCTCGAAGGCATCGATGACATAATCACGATACCGCCAAGCATTTGGTTTGATCCCGTCACGCTCATAACCATTGGTCTCAGCATAACGCACCCAATCCAGCCAATATTGCCCCCAACGTTCCCCATACGTTCGCGATTCGAGAAGCTGATCTATCCATCGGCTCCAAGTCTCATCGGACGAATCTTGCTCAAAAGACTGGACTTGCGAATAAGTCGGTGGCAAGCCCCAAAGGTCATTAAAGAGTCGACGGAGCCTTGTCCGTGCAGACGCCTTGCTACCACTACTCGACAATAGTTCATCGATGATTTCTGATGGACTGAGCGTTGCAAGTTTTCGATCTTGCGCACGATCACCAGTCTCTAAGGGTTTCAATGGCTGAAAGGCCCAATGAGACAAGTCATCCTCGGTGATCTCAAAGTTGCGAGGACGCTTCTTAGGCCCTTGTGGCATTTCACTGCGGTTGCCACCCGTTTTTTCCCTCGGATCGAATGCTCCTGAATCAATCCATGCTCGAACCACCTCCTTTTCACGATCACTAAGTCCCATCGCAGGGGGTGGGGGCATCCGTTCGCTCTCATCACCACTGAGAATAACTGCATAGAGGCGACTGCGCTGACTGTGATTTGGCTCGATCACTCCTGCAGCCTGCCAACCTTGAGCAGAACCCAGATCTAAATCTCCCTTAGGGGATTCGCCAATGTGACATTCCAAACAGTGTTTTTCAAACAGCGGGCGAACTTTCGTTTCAAAAAACACAAGCTGATCTTGTGTCCCAGCCTTACCCGCCGCTTCGGACTCTGTTTGTCCAAATACCGAATTCCTCACGTTGCATTGAAATGCAGATACAAATACGCAAACGATCACAATCGTAAGCTTGAAGCGAACAATTGCGACCAAATTAGATGGAATCACGATTTGCATTTCGAATCAAACATGAACTTAGTCAGTCAACTCCGACGGGCACTTCGGTAAATAGCTTACGACCAATTCAGTATAACCTTACCGGAATTCCCCTGCTTCATAACCTCGAAGCCTTTTTCGAATTCAGTGTAATGGAATCGATGTGTGATAACGGGACTGATATCGAGGCCGCTCTCAAGCATGACCGTCATCTTGTACCAAGTCTCATACATTTCACGCCCATAGATCCCCTGAATGTTTAACATGTTGAAAACAACTTTGTTCCAGTCGATAGCGATCGGTTCCGAGGGGATGCCAAGCATCGCTATCTTTCCACCGTGACACATCGCATCGATCATCGATCGAAACGCAGCCGGTGAACCGGACATCTCAAGCCCGACATCAAACCCTTCTTTCATCCCCAACTCTTCCTGCACTTGTTCCAAGGATGTCTGCCTTGGATCGATAGCTCGGGTTGCTCCCATTTGGCGAGCAAGCTCCAATCGGAAGGGATTCAAGTCCGTGATGACAACATGGCGAGCTCCCGCATGACGGACAATCGCTGTGGCCATCAAACCAATCGGCCCGGCCCCTGTGATTAACACGTCTTCACCCAAACAATCAAACCGCAAAGCCGTATGCACTGCATTGCCGAAAGGATCAAAGATCGCGGCAACATCACGATCTATCCCATCATGATGATGCCAAACATTCGTCACCGGTAACGCTATGTACTCGGCAAACGCACCGGTACGATTAACACCGATCCCCTGCGTGTCTTTGCAAAGATGCCTTCGCCCCGCTAAACAATTTCTACAACGACCGCACACCACATGCCCCTCACCGGATACAACATCCCCGGGAGCAAAGTCTTTTACGTTCGAACCGACTTCTACAATCGTTCCGACAAACTCATGACCGACAACCATCGGAACAGGAATGGTCTTCTGCGCCCAAGCATCCCAGGAATAGATGTGCAGGTCAGTACCGCATATCCCGGTCTTCTCGACCCGAATCAAACAGTCGTTTATTCCGATCTGTGGAAATGGGACATCCTGCAACTCCAACCCTACGCCCCGATGGTGCTTTACAAGTGCCTTCATGCTACTATCCATGTTGAAGAAAAAGAACTTCGACCCGTTGTTGTCATGCGGTTAAACTGCCAAAATCTCGCAAAGCCTCCCGCCCAAAAGGGGGGATAAAAGGATTCCTATCTACAAAGCAACCTCGTCAGGAGAAATGGACTGCTAAAAATGGAGTTTTCCCTACATTCGGAACAACTAAAGATAAAGGGTTCCCAATAAACCGTCGATGCGGGGTGCGAGAAAGCTAGTTTGCCCAGGAAACTGCACGAGGGTATCTCGAAAGTAAGTAATCTTGCGGTATGATTAGGGATTCGAATACGTGTCGAACAAGCGATAATGATGAATGAATTGTCGGTTCTCAATCTAGCAGTAACCCTCACCGAACCTCCTTCATGGGTGGTGCTGTCCGTCTTTTCACTGATTGGACTTTTTGTCGTCTTCCACCGGTTTTGGTCTCTGCGGAATTTGGATATCCTGCTTGTTTTGTCCTTTATTCCCGGGTTTATGTTGGTTTACGAGGGCCAACAAGGTTCCGGAACTTGGCTACCTGGAACCGCTCCCGAAACGAAACTCTACTGGGGTTTTCTATCACTTCTGGTCTGCTGCGGATTAATGACGATCCGCATGTTATGGGACACGGCAATCGTTCGCCGTCCACTTTTGGAACCCAACCTCAACAGCGGTGGGATGCTTTTTATTGGCATTTCGCTGATATTGTTTCTTGTGATCAACATCGCGATGAGCCAACCGAGCCCTGGGGATTCGAACCGAGCCTCTGGCCTGGGACCTGGAAACGTCCTACTGCGATCGATTCCCCGTATTGAAACGATGCAAGCGCCGCAATCTTCAGATGCGGAAACTCCGAAAAGCACTTCGGGAGCGGCGGTTGCTGATATAGCCTCGAACGATCTATCCTCGGCTCCCTCGTCCAACGGCGCATCTGTGCCAGGCGTTTCCGCAAAAGAGGTACGCCGCAATCTTTGGATCCCGAAGATCCTCGCGATCGCTTCGAATTTGATCCTGATCGCAAGCATTGTTGGAATCGGATACTGGCACTTCGGCAGTTTTAACACTGGGGTAGGAACGGCAACTCTGTATCTGCTCCTACCCTACACGGCTCACACCGCCGGCAATGTGGCACATGTGGTTCCTGGAGCACTTCTGTTACTAGCACTGTTGATGTATCGCCAACCACTGCTTGCAGGGATCTTTCTCGGGTGCGCCGCTGGCGTAGTGTACTACCCGTTCTACCTGCTACCACTCTGGTGTAGCTTCTACTGGCAACGCGGTATTCAACGCTTCGCTATGGGATTTGCCATCTCGATCGTGTCTCTCGTTATCGCCATGGCAGTGCTTTATCAAAATAATTTTCTACAACATCTCGGATACATGTTTGGAATCAAACAAGTCGAAATGCAGGACCTCTACGGCGTTTGGGGACTCGGGTGGCACCCAATTGCTCGAATCCCCGTGATTGTGGTCTATATTATCTTAAGCATGTCGTTTGTTGTCTGGCCCGCGCAAAAGAACTTGGCAACACTCATGAGTTGCTCGGCGGGACTCTTGGCCGCATCGCAATTTTGGCATGGATTCGGTGGCGGACTTTTTCTCGCTTGGTTTCTCCCATTTGCCATCCTGACGATCTTCCGCCCCAACTTGGATTATTGTGTCGCACTTGAAGTGGTCCGCCCACTTCGTCGCAAATCCAATGCTTCCGCGAAACAGCCACCGAGCGACCCACCGATGGCCGCGGCCTGAGCCCCAACACCGTCCATTCCAAGCGTACGGTTCAAACAACGGACCGCAGAACGTAACAGTGCACCTGAAACCACATTTCAGTGCTCTTGGTACCTCCGTTTTTGAAATGTTCAATCCCGTCGGAATTGCGATTCGACGATCTTGAACGCGCTCTGTTGCTCCATACGCCCCCGCGGAGACGAGGCTTAACGAAAGTCGTTGATGGTAAGTAGCGTCGTCAGCGTGTAACCTGCCTGCTCAATCGCTTCTCTACCACCCTCTAAGCGATCAATTACCCCAAGGATTCCTAGGACTTGCAACCCCGCATCCTTGGCCGACTCAGCAGCCTTTAAGGCACTTCCACCACTTGTGATCACATCCTCTACGATCACACACGTCATCCCCGATACAACTGGTCCCTCAACCAATTTTCCTGTACCGTGCGTTTTCGCTTCTTTACGAACCATAAAACCACGAGTAGCAAGCCCTCGCTGGCCGGCAAGTACCACAACGGAGGCCGTGATTGGGTCAGCGCCAATTGCCAATCCGCCAACTGCATCCGGAACCTGAGTGAATCCACTTCCCGTAATAATATCCAACAAACCGGCCCCAATCATATTTGCACCCTGGGGATGCAACGTGACCTTGCGGCAGTCGAGATAAAAGGATGCTTGCTTGCCACTTGCTAAAGTGAAGTTGCCAAACTGCAACGCATGCTCACGGATCAATGCCTTGAGCAATTCTTTGTCGTATTGCATATCAACTCGGTTCTAATTTGGATTTGCTTTTACCGGCGTATGGTCACTTGAGACCCGCGTCCGAGCATACCAAAAACATCCGCGGCATCTAGCGGTGAGAGGCTGATACACCCCAATTCAGAGGACCCCGTATCCACATTTGGTGATCCGTGAATGCAGAGATCTTGATCTAAATCGAGCCAATAGCCACCAAAGGGATTCCTTGGATCATTCGCTGAAATCTGCATTCCGTTACTAGAGTAATAATTGCGATTCCGCTGCTTGTCCACGACCTGATACACACCCGGACGCGGTTCTGGTTCGCTTCCAAACGTCGCAGGGTACCGCCCCGCGTAAAGCTCGCCAAGGAACATCGTCAACTCGCTGGTATTCAAATCGACTTCTGCACGAAATGGTCCGGGAATCACTTTGATCTTCATTCCAGCTGGTGGCGTTGCAGTAGCCTCAAGTCCATTGATTCGGGACAAAACATCCACCGGGACATTGCAAACCTTTGCAATTTGTTCGAGCGTTTCGCCCGGAGCAACGACGTAAGGCATGTCAAGCAAGTGCCTTCTCGAGTATATCACTTCTCTTGCTAAAGCATCCAGCAAATCTACCAGGTCATCGTGCTGCTCTTGCGGTAAATCTTGGGCATTGTAAAAAACGGAAAGCATGGCCAAAGCTTCTTTCAATTTCCCGGCCTCCGCTTGCTCCATCGCCATCCGCTTGGCATTTTCAAACGACTTCCCCGAAGAAGAGGTCGGCATCCGCGGGGCTGATGACGGATCATCGCTTAGCTTTGGCTGAGTCGCATCCGCAATACTCTTCGCATCTCCGTGCAACGAAGGAAGATCTAGCGGAGGGACGGGAGGAAGATTCGAGGGGGACGTTCGGTTAGAAGGAAGGCTCAATCCAAAGCCTGGTTCTTTCGAACTGGAGGCACTCGCCAGAGCAACCGCCGAATCTTCTTTCTTCCCTACAGCCCCTATTGGAATTCCATTTTTCGGCAACATACTCGCAGAATCAGGACTGCTGCTTGGCATAGGTGCAGTTAAGGGCAACGCGGTCGGGCCTGACGAAGGAAGCTCCAAAGACGGAATCTCAGGCAGGCTCGGAGGGGCAACCGGTGGCAAGCCGCTAGGTACTGGCGGGATGTTGTTTCCGAGTTCAACCGGATTTTCCTTGTTCGATTCCTTCGAAGCCGCTCCAAAGTTTGGTGCAGGTCCAGAAGCGAATTTCGCAAACGCATCCGCTCCAGAGTTCGCCGGAGTTCCGTTTGAAATAGTTGGCTCATTCGCCAATTGCAACGGAGGGGGGGAATTCGCGCCTGGCTGAACTGCCACATCCGCTGCGAGCACGTCTGGATCAACCAGGTTTTCGATATCTTCACTGAAACGCGGCTCATTGTGATTCAGTGCGATGTACCCTCCGTATAGCACGAAGAGCAACAATACTACAACCACTGCTGTCTTGATCGTTTGCACCGCGGTCCTCCTGACCGAAAAGTATCCTGAACGAAAAGTATCCCGAACTCGGAAATTACATTCATCGTGGATCCTAAAAAGGATCAAACATCAAAGTCAATCTCAATTTTCCCATCTGACTCCTGGATTGGGTAAGTCCGTAACATTCTCTGGCAAGTCACCGCGTTGTTCCCATTTTTCAGTTCATACATCCAGCCATGCCATGGGCACTGCACGGTACCGTTCGCTAGCTTGCCCCGTGCTAAGGGGCCCCCTTGGTGCATGCAAAGCCCGTCGAGTGCGTATAGCTGGCCTTCGTGGCGAAAGATGGCGATGACATTGCCCTCCCAAAGTACCTCGACTCCTTCTCCCTCAAGCACCGATCCTGAGTCACCCACCGTCTGCCAAGCCATGGAAATCCTCATCACAAGCAAGTTAGGAGGAGAATGCAATGCATGAAGGATGGCGAAAAAAACGCCAAAGAGCCTTCCCCTACCACAAAACTGTAATACCAAAAACGATTTTTGACTACAATCTGCCACTTGCCCGCGCCGCAGAATCACTGCAAATGGTGCCCTAGGAAGCTCGCAAAGACCGACGAGACCACAGAAATGCAGAATAGAAGAAATCCAATCCGGATCACCATACTTAACTCCCCGTTTTTCCTGTTGTTCCTCTTCGGCTATTTCAACGCTCTACCAGCGACCGCAGTTGCTGACGATCCTATGCCAAAAAAAATCACCTCGGTTGAAGGTATCAACGAATACGCTCTGGAGAACGGACTGAAAGTTCTCTTGTTCCAAGACCGCAGTCAGCCAAAAGTCACCGTGAACTGCACCATATTCGTCGGCTCACGCCACGAGGGATATGGCGAAGCGGGAATGGCTCACTTGCTCGAACACATGCTCTTCAAAGGAACGGAATTGCACCCCGAAATCCCAAAGATGCTCAAAGACCGAGGAGCCGATTTCAATGGAACCACTTGGCTCGATCGCACCAACTACTTCGAAACTCTCCCCGCAACCGACGAAAACCTCGAATTCGCTATTCGCCTAGAAGCCGACCGCATGGTGAACAGCAAAATCCTCGGTGAAGACCTTCAATCGGAATTCTCTGTGGTCCGCAGCGAGTTTGAACGCGGAGAAAACAATCCGATCGGAGTCCTACAACAACGTATGAGTTCCACGGCATTTCAATGGCATAACTACGGCAAATCCACGATCGGCAACCGCAGCGACATCGAACGCGTTCCCATCGACGCCCTTCGCGCCTTCTACCGAAAATACTATCGCCCAGACAACGCCATGCTCATCGTGGCCGGTAACTTTGATGAACCCAAAGCCTTGCAGTGGATCCAAAAGTACTTCGGCGCATTGAGCCGACCGAAGTCTCCGCTGCCACAGACCTACACCGTCGAACCACCTCAAGACGGTGATCGAATCACCACCGTTCGACGCGTAGGAGATACTCAATACGTCGGTGCCGTCTACCATATTCCGGCCGGTTCCGACCCAGCCTTTCCTGCCATCGAACTTCTTTCAATCCTCTTGACTGACGTTCCCAGCGGGCGTTTGTACAAGTCCATGGTAGAAACCCAAAAGGCTACTTTCGTTGCCGCAGACGCTTCCCCTCTGCACGATCCAGGTCTAATGACCTTCCTCGCTCAAGTCCCCAAAGACAAAAGCATCGAAGAAGCCAAGACGTTACTTATCGAAACTGTTGAAGGACTTGCATCCGCGCCAATCACTGACGAAGAAGTCGAACGCGCCCGACGACAATTGCTCAACGACCGTGAAATGATGGCTGCAAAAACTCAGTCACTGGCAATTACCCTCAGCGATTGGGCCGCACAAGGCGACTGGCGGTTGTATTTTCTTTTCCGCGACAACCTCGAGAAGACGACCGCAGCAGATTGCCAGCGTGTAGCACAGCAATACCTCGTTCGAAACAACCGAACCGTAGGAATCTTCGAACCCGTCTCCGCTTCCGAGCGAATCTCTATCCCAGAACGGCCAAATCTCGGCGCATTGCTGGAGAACTACACCGGACGCGAAGCGGTTAGCGAAGGTGAACAATTTGACCCAAGCCCCAAGAATATCGAGTCGCGGCTCACGCGTGGAAAACTCAAGTCGGGAGTCCCCTACGCCATGCTCCCGAAGAAAACCAGAGGACAAACTGTCAACCTCACCATCAATCTGCGCTTTGGCGACGAAGACTCCTTGAGAGGCAAAGCCCTCGCCGTCGAATTCCTCGGCCCCATGATGGAACGTGGTACCAAATCCCTGCCACTTCAAAAACTCAATGATCGACTGGACGAACTCAACGCAAACGTCAGCATCCAATCGTTCAGGCAAGTAGTAAACGTCAGCATCGAATGCAAACGAGGTTCCTTGCTAGAAGTCCTAAGCGTCGTTCGCGAAATGCTCCGCGAACCTAGCTTTGACGAAAAGGAATTCCAAATCCTCAAAGATCAATTCATCGCGCAACTCGAAGCCCAATTGCAAGAACCCCAAGTTCTCGCATCACAATCCGTTAACCGGGCACTGAATCCTTACGAACCCGGCGATATCCGATACGATCCGACCATCGAAGAAGAATTGCAAAACCTTCGAAATATTAAACTCCAAGAGATCGCCGACCTCCATGCCGACTTTCTTTCTGGAAGCCAAGGAGAGGTAGCCGTCGTCGGAGACTTTGATATCGAGGAAACCGAAAGCAAACTATCCGAAATCCTTGGTAACTGGAAATCAGATATCCCTTATCAACGAGTCGCGGTCGCGCCGACCATCGACTTGAAACTACCTATCAAAACGATCGAAACACCAGACAAAGCCAATTCGGTTTACTACGCTGCTCAGCAGTACGCCCTGCGGGATGACGATCCAAAATACGCCCCCCTAGTTATGGGGAACTATATCCTCGGAGCCGGTGCACTCTCCTCTCGTCTCGGTGATCGTATCCGGCAAAAAGAAGGACTCTCGTACGGAGTAAACAGTAGCCTTCGCGCTAACCCAATCGACGAGTTTGCCGTGCTAACTATCACTGCAATCGCAAACCCCGCCAACCGAGATAAGCTCGTGGCAGCGATCGACGAAGAAGTTCGAAAGATCGTAAGTGATGGGGTAACTGAAAAAGAACTTAAAGACAGCGTTCAAGGGTTCCTACAAAGCCAACAACTCAACCGCTCCCGCGACGCCACTCTCGCTGGACTTCTCGCAAACAACCTCTTTGCTGGACGCGATATGACGTATTACGAAAGACTAGAAACACAAATTTCGAATCTCACCGTTGAATCCGTAAACGAAGCTCTTGCCGAGTTTCTAAACCCCAACAATCTCGTGATCTCCACCGCCGGAGACTTCAACAAACCTACCCCAACACCTAAACCGTAAATGCACTCCAACGTTCCTGAGGCAATCCTCAATCTCTGGCCTGCGATTCGCTGGAGTGGAACCACTGGAGTGATCGCCGTCAGCGGTGGCCCCGATAGCGTTGCTCTCTTGAGGGCAATGCACTTCAACATCGCTTCCGGAATAGTCGCGCATAACACCAAACTTGTCGTTGCCCACTTCAACCACCGCCTGCGTGCAGCAGAAAGCGATAAAGACGAATCCTTCGTCGTTGAACTCGCAAAACAACTTGGCGTCGCTTGCGTCACGGACCGTAGGCCGCTTTCACCTTCCGAATCAGCGATCCAAACTACGGAACTCGAAGGCCTGTCGACAAATGCCCCTTATCGAGGAAACGAAGCCCAATGGCGAAAAGACCGTAATCGCTTTTTTCGCCAAGTGGCACTAGACCATAACGCAACTTGGATCGCCACCGGCGCTACGGCCGACGATCAAATTGAAACTTCTCTACACCACTTGCTCCGTGGCTCCGGACCAACAGGCATCGCTGGCGTTCGCTTCGAGAGAACCATCGCACCCGGACTCGTACTCATCCACCCCATGATCGAAACTTGGAAAGACCAAGTCCTAGACTATCTGAAAACGATCAATCAATCGCACCGCAGGGATTCCAGCAACGATCTATTGCACTTCACTCGCAATCGAGTTCGACACGAACTGATCCCCTACTTGGAATCCTTCGCAGGCACGCCGCATCTCAAGAAACGACTGTTCGTTGCAACACAATTGATCCGCGAAGAACACGCACTGATCGAATCGTTGGCAAGCCAATGGCTAGAAAGGAATCCTCCGACGTTTTTTGCCAATGGGTTCCAGTTCTCGTTAGAAGCTCTGAGTGAAACACCTTGGCCTGTCCTACAAGTCGCCTTCGTCAGTTTATGGCACCAACTCCAGTGGCCCTTGCAAGATTGCACACACCAACATTGGCAACGCTCAAAGGAACGCCTACAGCAAGCCACCAAAACAACCCATCCGGTTCAATGGCAATTCCCTGCGGGTGTACTCTGGCGATGCGCACGCAAGCAATTGCGAGTTACCCGACAAGTCAACCAGCCGAACCAAACTCCACAGGAATGAAACTCGTAAACGGATCTTAGCGTCCGAGAATATCAAGTCGACAATTACGCGGCACCGTACGAATGCTCGGACAGCTTCACACACGTAGACCTTGACTTTGCCCAATCCGCTCGTTGATTTTACCTCGCTGAAACGACATCCAAGCTCCCCACGCACCGCCAAGTAACCCCACAAGCCCCCCGATCGTCCCGAATACTATGCCTATCGTTGGCCCTGAGTTAGGAAACCATTGAATAAAGGCTTGTGCCGTACCCAGGAGACACCCTAGTCCGATCAGCCCCCAGAACAGTCCCACCGCTCGTTGGTTTCGAACCGTCGCGTAAGCCATTGCAGTCTCTTCATCCCACGCTCCGGGCATCGGTTCCGACTCGGACATGCTCCGCCGAGAGCTGATCCATGCAAGTGCTAAAACCATCGGAAGCATTACCCCAAGACTGATCAACGAGGTATACCACGCGCTACGTTGCGATTGACCGAGTTGCGCCAGTTTTGAAGCACTTGAAATTGCATCATTGGCAATTGCCGCACTACCTATCGTTTCCGCTGATGCATCCATATTGCTCATAGGAAATTGCGCAAAACCTCTCGCGAATACGAACAGAAAAGGTAACGAGACCAAACAGCCTCCGACGGCCAGCATCCAGGACTTGATAGGTGATTGCTTTTCTCGATTCACCAGAGAAGCTGTCCGGACTGAACTCCCGGAGTCAACCGCTACCGAATTCACCTGCCCTGCGCGTCGCTCTCCTCGTTCGTAGGGGCCTACCAAATTCGGTTGCTTGAGCCGCAACAAGGGCATAGCAACAAAAAACCAAATCAACATAAAACAAGCCTGTGCGATTCCAATTGGCAAATAGCCTTCCCCACCACCCACAAGTCTAACAATCCAACTCAAAGCAAACCAAACACAAAGTGAAACCAACGTCCAACCCAGTAACAATCGTTGACGAATCTGAACCATTTCGCCAGCTTCCTGCGTCAGCGTCCTGTCCTTCATCAACAAAACAAAAATCAAGGGAAAGAGTATTAATCCGACCGGTAAAACCAACATCCCAATGTCATTCATGGCGTGAACCCCTACATAGATTTCCAATATTTCTCGAATTGCTTCTCCACAATTGCTTCAATCATTGCCAACGACAAACCAGCGATCTTGGCATCTGCCAAAGCATTTGCGATCGAAGTCTCCACTCGCTTGCGAGCTTCTAACTGCGCCTGGCCTTTACGCTCGACCGTGGAAATCAAAACCGTTCCACGACCACGACCCGACGACATTAACCCAGCCTCCGTTAACTCACGATACGCACGAGCCACGGTATTGAGGTTTACCCCCAAATCTGCCGCCAACTGACGGACAGGTGGAAGCTCATCTCCCACCTTAAGTCTCCCCTCCGCAATCAACCGTCGAAACTCGCCGACCAACTGATCGTGGATGGGAATCGTACTATCCAAAGAAATGGTTATCATGATGAATCAATGTATCATTCTTTGATACTTTTGGCAAGCTCAAAATGGAAAAAACGGCGAAGATTAAGTCGAGAACAGCGTTAAGTGTTTTTATGTTACGACAAATGAACCCCGTACGGTTGCTACCCAAGAGAGATGTTTTCCGCTACGATTTCCACGACTTTTGAGCGAAGCTTAACTGCTCCAGTAAAACCAATATCCATGATCAATGCCCTCGCGAATCCCATGAACACCCCTAGCTCATCCCCGGAATCGATACTAATCCGCGTCGGTCACAGCCCAGATGCCGACGACGCCTTTATGTTCTATGGCCTAGCGAAAGATTGCTTTGATACGAAATCGTATCGTTTCGAGCACGAGCTAGTAGATATTGAAACTCTCAATCGTCGTGCCTTTCAGGGCGAACTAGAACTTACTGCTCTCAGCTTGCACGCTTATGCCTACCTTAGCGATCGTTACATGATCTGCTCCTGCGGCGCGAGCATGGGAGACAACTACGGTCCGATGATAGTTACCCGTTCGCCCAGCACCCGAGACGACTTGCGAGGAAAAACGATCGCCGTTCCCGGTACCCTAACGACGGCTTATCTCTCCTGTCGAATGTGGCTCAAGGAATTTAAGGAAGTGGTTGTGCCTTTCGATCAGATCCTTGACGTGGTCGAGCAAGGCACGTACCAAGGCCAAAGCATCGATGCTGGGCTTATCATTCACGAAGGACAATTGACCTATCAATCGCAAAATCTTCACCTAGTGGTCGATCTCGGCAAGTGGTGGATGGAGCAAACCGGCCTCCCATTGCCTTTAGGCGCAAATGGCATTCGAAAGAATCTCGGTCCCGATGTTATCCGTGACGTAAATAAATATCTCTATCTGAGCATTAAGCACGGGCTTGATCATCGAGCCAAGGCGCTCGATTACGCGCTCGGATGGGGTCGCGGGCTTGAACGGGACAAAGCAGATACATTCGTCGGTATGTATGTCAACGACTGGACCCTCGACTTCGGTGACAGGGGCCGAGAAGCGGTCCGCCAACTGTTGCGTCGAGGCTATGAAGCCGGTGTGATAGAAAAACTGGTTGTTCCTGAGTTCGTGGATCCACCCATCCTCTGAGTTTCAATAACGTAGCGATCTGGGAATTTCGTAAGCGGAGATCGAATTGACCTTTCCCTCCTGCAAAGCACGCTTATTGCGTGCTAGGGTTTCTTCTTCAACTGCGGTTTTAATTTAGCTAACGTTGAAAACCCTTGTTGCGTGATCGCAGAGTCAGCATAATGCAGTTGTTCAAGCTTCGGGATCGTGGAAAGCATTTTCACGGAACGATCACTGACTTGAGTACCTCCAATCCATAGCGTCCGCAAACTCGGATGACGAGCTAACGCTGCGATTCCTTCATCAGACGTCGATGTTCGGAAAGAGCCTTTTCGGTCTCCCGGCATCGTGCAGACGCGGTGTTGACCTGAGCCCGCGTCGAATTCAATCGCTCGTCGGTGGTCGAAATGTTCTGGCCAAGCGATCGCAGAG
>JBEICB010000397.1:0-2327 GCA_040373655.1 Pirellula sp.
CAGACTATAGACAACCATTTTTAGCGAATACCTGAGACGTAATCATGAGGCACCTTAGAAAAGGTCGAGTACTCGGACGTAGCCCGTCGCACCGTAAGGCACTCTTTAGCAACCTAGCTTCCGCGATCTTCTTGACCGAGAAGACTTACACGGAACTCGACACCAACGCTCCAAAGGTGCCAGGACGAATTATTACGACAATTGAGAAGGCAAAAGAAATTCGTCCAATCGTTGAAAAGTGTATCACGATTGCGAAGAAGGGCCTCGCAGCCGAGAAGGCGGCAGAAGCTTTCGCCACCACAGCCGAACGCGGTTCGGATGCTTGGAAACAATGGCGAAAAAGCGACTCTTGGCAAAAGTGGTGTGATGCACGCTCTCCAGGGGTGACTGCCCGTCGACGTGTCTTAGCAATGCTCCGCGACAAAACTGCCGTGCGGGTGTTGTTCGACACAGTTGCTCCTCGGTTTATGGATCGTGCCGGTGGCTACACCCGCATCATGCGTTTGGCCAAGCCTCGAGTTGGTGATGCTGGAACCCGAGCTATCCTTGAGTTCGTCGGTAAAAACGACCGTGTCAAGAAAGAAGCTCAGAAGCCATCCTTCGAGTAAAACTCGCTCATCGTATAATTAAGCATGTTCCAGGCTGGCCGATGAGGCCAGCCTTTTTTATTTAACTTGGATTCATAAAGACGTAGCAAAATGCAAAGCAATCTACCTGGCCTCATTCGGGAACGTATTCATATTCTCGACGGAGCTATGGGAACGATGATTCAAAAGTTGAAGCTTGATGAAGCAGCGGTCCGTGGGAGACGATTTGTTGACCACCACAAAGATCTCGTTCGATTCAGCGACTTACTTTGCATCACCCGCCCAGATGACATCAGCGATATTCATTATAAATATCTTGAAGCCGGTGCTGACATTGTCGAGACCAATTCGTTTGGTTCTTCCCCAATCGGGATGGAGGAGATGGAGCTTCCACTCGAGCTCGTTAAGGAACTTAATTACGCTGCCGTGGACTGTGCACGTAAAGCAGTCGATCGCATCCGAAAGATCGATCCTTCTCGCCCTCGATATGTTGCAGGAAGTATCGGTCCGACCACCAAACAGCTCGCAATCAGCACCAAGGTGGAAGACGCGGCGAACCGTGACGTAGATTTTTTAACCATGGTGGCTAGCTACAAAGTTCAGGTAGCGCACTTGGTTGAAGCTGGCGCAGATTTGCTACTTCCTGAAACTGCGATCGACACATTGAACCTCAAGTCCTGTTTGTATGCCATCAGCGAATACTTCGCCGAAACAGGCCGCTCAATCCCAGTGATGCTCAGCGCCACCTTTGGTGAAGGCGGACGAACATTCGTCAGCGCTCAAACAGTGGAAGCGTTTTGGAATTCTGTAAGCCACTTTCCGATGCTCAGCGTGGGGATGAATTGCGCGATGGGTCCAGATATCATGCGCCCGCATCTGGAGGAACTTGCGCGAGTTTCCGATGCGCCGATTTCTTGCCACCCGAACGCAGGTCTCCCTAACTCCTTCGGCGAATATGATCTGACCCCTTCTGCGATGGCTGACTATATCGAAGACTTCGCCAGAAATGGATGGCTGAATATTGTTGGTGGTTGTTGCGGCTCGAATCCAAATCACATCCGGGCTATAGCTGATCGCATTCGAACTCTTCCACCTCGTGGCGAAGTCGAACCGATTGTCTGGACACGTCTCAGTGGCCAAGAAGCAACAACGCTACGACCTGAGACACAATTTACGATGGTCGGAGAAAGAACCAATGTGACTGGCTCCCGCGCCTTCGCCAATCTCATCCGAAATGACAAATACGAAGAAGCCGTAGAAGTTGCCCGCCAGCAAGTACAAAACGGGGCAACCATCATCGATATCAACATGGATGATGCGTTGTTAGATGGCGTCGAAGCAATGACGAGATACCTGAGATTGATTGCAGGTGATAGCGTCGCCGCTTCAGTTCCTGTGATGATCGACTCGTCGAAATGGGAAGTACTCTTAGCAGGGCTTCAAAATGTTCAAGGAAAAGCGATCGTCAACAGTATCAGCTTGAAAGATGGTGAAGAAGAGTTCCTCAAGCGGGCTGGGATTATACGCCGATACGGTGCTGCGGTTGTCGTCATGGCCTTTGATGAACAAGGTCAAGCTACCGAAACTTCTGAGAAAGCTCGTATCTGCAAACGCGCTTACAAACTTCTTACTGAACAAGTAAAGTTTCCTCCTCAAGATATCATCTTCGATCCGAATATTTTGACGGTCGCAACCGGGATCGAAGAGCACGACAACTACGCAGTGAACTTCATCGAGGCC
>JBEICB010000280.1:0-5476 GCA_040373655.1 Pirellula sp.
ATCACCGAAGATCTCGAAGGCTTCGTCGAGGATCGGTCTCAGCTCGGAGAAGATCGGGCAGCTACGAATGCCACGACCTTCGTGATGCTCGACCTTCGGCTCTGGAATACTGATTCGGTTCATTTCCCAGTCGATGTCTTCCCAATGTAGCGAGAGCGTTTCTGAGAATGTCCGAACCCGTTTAGGGAAGATGATGCATGAAACTTGCATCGTCCCGTGCAGCGTTCATTACAGCGATCACGATGATCTGATCGTCTTCTACCGCAAAATGAATGATGTAGGAGAAGCGTTTGATCAAGCAGGGGCGGAGACCATTGGCGGCTATCGAGAACAGCCATGGGTTTTCCAATATACGATGAATCGCTGCGACGTATTCAGCCAGGAATTGATCTCCCAAGCCGATTTGCTTCTTGTCATACCAAAGAGATGCTTCTACTAGGTCGTCTTCGACCTGCGGGCGCACAACAAGTCTCCACATTACCGGCGACTCTTCACACGTCGCATGATCTCCTCATGGGAAATCGCTGAACCAGGATCCTTGCGATGCTCGGAAATTCTGCGATCGATTTCGGCCTGTTGAAGGGCACTTGGCGACAGATCAGCATCCTGTGGTAATGTGTCCCAAATGGCAGACACTACCCGTAAACGAACATCTACCGGAAGCGTGGCAATCTCCAGAATGGTTTGTTCGACATTCATTGCAAAGCGTCCTTCTGTCGCAATTTGAGTCCGCAACGAGTTGGTTCATTCGTTCTTCTGCTTTACCAATCCGTGTATCGTCACGTCCTGATCCTTGAAAGTCAAGGCTTTGGGTCAAACCAACCCCAACAACTGCTTGGTGGTTCGCCTAAAGCTAACCCAGATCGGCACATTTCAATCACTCTTAAAACATTGGGAAAACATCGAATAGTTCGGTTCCTGTCCTCTCCGCTGCAAAACCCTGGTTTTCTCAGGGTTTTTCGCATTTCTGCCCAGTTCCTTTGGAGTTCTGTAGCGCCCATGCAACTCGGTGCATGGCGCCTGCGGCGTTGTATTTCGCGTCGCGCACCTAAATTCGAGTCGTTTTTCGAGTCGCGATGGGCCGCCAACACACTGGGGTTTTGCATGTTTCGATTTGGTACTGATCCACGCCCGTGGAGGCGGTAGGATTCGAACCAATTGTGTGATGTTCTGAAAAGTGGGTGTGTCGGGGATAGGACGGGACAGTCCAGCACTCCTTCCAATGATTGAGCGGCTCGCAAGTGCCTGATATCATTCAGTTTCGGATCGAGGCTAGCTTGCGTGATGGGCTGCATTGGTGCGATCTACAGAGTTTAGGCTGATCCGTATAAAAACAAGTCCGACAAGAAGGCAATGCCGTGAAATCTCCTATAGGATTGATGCTATTTGCGATTGTCCTCACTGGCGGAGATGCTTTGTTCGCGCAAGGCTTACATTCAGGGCAAATCGACGGACTTTCTGACTCCGACTATTTTGATGCATTTTGCATCGGTAACGTCGCGCACATTTTTTGTAACTCATCCCTGCCCGAAAGCGGTAAGGCCGTGACAAACCTAGCAAAGATCATCGCAGTTGATCGAGCGGCAATTCACAGTGCGCCAGACAGTTCTACCCGTGCCTTGATCGACCTAATGTTTGACTACAGAACTAAATTTTCGGAGGAGTCCGTTTCTGCAGTAAACTACGGGGACTCAGGATACATATGGAGGGTTGAGCGGTCGGTCTCTCCTGCCATGGGTGGCTCAACGGGTGTTCCGCCAAAGTACTTGTCGTATGTGAATGCAGACGGCGCTTTGATTATTCCCTCTAAATATTTTTTCGGACAAAAACGAGTTGGTCCAGAAACCAAACTATATAGTGTGCTTTCGTTTGCCGACTTTGAGAATTCTTCCTCGACGAAGAGTACTATCGACGGCGAGGAAGCACTTCGCCTGGCAAAGGCGGAATTGGATTCTCTCTGTAAAGAGGCCGAGGAACTGAACTTTACGTTAAAGACTAGGTTTCACGACCAAAAACTTATTAGCTACCCGATCAAGACATTGAATACAGGAAAACACGAGACATGCAATGTTTGGCAAGTCCGCTTTTTAGTTGCCAACAATGCAAGCTTCGAATTGTTTGATAGTTCCCCAATTATTGTTTGGGTCACCTATAGCGGTAAAGTCTCCAAGCTTAGCCTAAATTCTTGGAATGCAGAAATATGCCGAAGAAAGGATTGCACCGAAGCTGACGATCGGCCGCAACCAAACGGTAACCCTATCCCGTCGGCTCGGTGAATCCAGGCTTTCCTACTTCAGAGTGTCGATTGACGTGAATCCATACGAATCTTCCGCGAGATCTTCCCGCATTGGCGAGACGCACATCGTTGATGCTGAAACGCTGAACATCATGCGCAAGCCTGGATTTGCGATGGCCATCCAGGGTTGGATTCTTGCTGCCGTTTACCTCATTTGTCTGCTCGTAATTCTTTTAATTGGGGAATGGCGAGATCTTCTTGAAATGGGTATTCCATTTCTGATTGCATTTGTATTGGCTATTCAACTAGCGCGGTGTGGTTTATGCACTATGCGTTTTGAATCTCGTCGAATTACTTACATTGGTATTCTTCTATCGGTACTGTTGTTTCTTCCGCTCGGGATTTTTATATGTGCTTGGATAGCGATCTCCCTAAATCGCATTGAGATTTTAAATGAACGAAAGCGAAATATCGTTGACCGATAACACCAACCACGAAGTAATCAACAACGAAATCGGGTAAGGATGCCCGTCTCCGGTCCCCCTCCTCACGCCACCTAACGCTCACCCCTACACCATCACCTTCGCCACGCCGGCTGCCTTGGCAAAATCATCTTCGGTGACCAGCAAGTAACTCTGCTGGGCGATGCGTGGTGAGTTGCCTAACCAACTGCATACCACGTGCAGAGGGAACTCGCGTTGCAGTTCCGTTTGCCGGCTGGCCCGCATCGAGTGGAATAATCGTGGCCAACCAGAGATTAGGCCGAAACAGCCTATCACTTCTTAAAATTCTTGCTCGGCTCGTAAGTACCTGATATCATTCAACTTCGGATCGAGGCTAGCTTGCGTTATAGGCTACTTTGTGCTGTCTACAGAGTTTAGGCTGATCCGTATAAAAACAAGTTCGTCGATGAAGATCCATGTCCACTCTTGATGCAAAAGCGTTCCGGACGTTGGGGCGGAGCTATGGCCTATTCCGAGATGTTGAGACTGTTTGCTCGGACCAGAAAATCGAACTATCCCTCACGCCCATTAGCTGGATCAGCGTGTCGCTAAAGGTACTCCTTCTGTCCCTAATGTGGGCATACTTTATCTATTTTTGTTGGCAGCTGGATCCGGGACCAATCGCTTATGTCCCTTGTACGATTCTGGGGCTACTTGTTGCAGGATGGCCCTTGTACATACCGATTATCCGCCGTTTCCTTGTCAAATCGCCGATACTTGTTGTAGATACTGCCTCAAAGTTGATTCATGTTGCTCGTCTCCGTATGGACTTTAAGCTCGATGATCTGTATGCAGTTTGCGATGTTGTTGGTCCCGATGGCGATGGGCTCAAATGCAGGCGCGAATTGCAACTTGTGCTTCAGATGTCAGGAGGTTTCGAGTTCGTCCTCGTGTCAAAGTCAATTCGAGATATATTTGGACCGATTGCGAAAGAGCTCGCCAGTTTTGCTGAAACTCGTCACCTGTCAGTGGATATACTAGCTGGTACAGTCATCGAATCCTCGACGGTGTGGACCGATGATCGATCGACGAACAAACCGTTGCAGCCAAGCGGCGGGGCGACCGAGTCCTAATGGAAACTTTACTTGCCGCCGCTGGCTGAACGGCAGCGTTCGCCGATGTGAAATGAATACCGACGAAAAACAATCCTCCTCGCCGAGCACCTTGATGAATTCCGCAAGTGGACATACGAAGCTCTCATCGAAGAAATTGATCGAACCAAAAAAGAACACGACTGTCTTCGGCACATCGAAGGCGTATACGACGACGGCACTGAGTATCAGATGGAATTTAATGTCTTCTGGGATGGCAAACGTGGCGGTGACGTTCGTGTGTGCGGTGACATCACCACCTCGCGCCAAAACCCAGTCTTGGGCTTCGTGCCGGTATACACTTCTGACGCGACTGATTCTTTCATCATGACCCCTGATGGTCGTTTCGTTGGGGAATGACCTATGAGGTTTCGAATACCTGTACTTCCGAATTAGGCGAAATCGGGTATGGATGCCCGTTACCGGGCACCCTCCCCACACCACCTAGCATGCGGGGCCGCACTAGGCGGTTCCAAGAAAATGAGCAAGTTCCGCCCAGAGGGGTTTCAGACTCAAGACACCCTGCGAAGCTAACCAATCGTTCGTCATCCCGACACCACTTGCGATCGTCTTGGCCCATGCGTCAAGGACCTTTGCGACTCTTGCCGTGCCGGATCGCTTATTTTTGCGGGTCTGTCGCCCTTCCGCAGTTGCCTTCACCTCGTGCTTGTTCTCTTGTAATTTTCATTTGGTATACTGATCTCCTAGAGATACCTATCTCGCACAGGGGACTTAAAACTCACAAACCAATGCCCATGACGGGCGTACCCAAAGCCATGTACCGAAGTGGCTGGTCGACGGCGCTTGAGATGGTGACTTTTTTTTCAGCCACTTGGTGATGGTTGCCGGTTACGCACAGATGCGACTCCTTTCGAACCACCAGACGAAGTATATTTAATGCCAGACCTACGCGAACAAGCATACGAAGTGCTCCGAACCAACCTCGTTGCGGTGCGTCCCGAATTTTCGGCCCGCGACGTCATACTATGCCCGATCTGTCTGCGCGAATTCACTCGCGCAGACGCAATGCAGTGGGGCGTGGAACACATCATACCTCAGGCTGTTGCCCGTCGCGATGCCGAACCCACCGAGCCCGAAACGACACGAAATCAGCGATGTGGGATCACCTTCCTGTGCCGCTCGCCACGCACCTGTGCGTCCACCGGCGAAGTTGCAATTGAAGGGTGTAACGGCCTCAAAGGGAATTTCTACGATCAACACATGTTCCCATTTCTCGATGATGGCAGGCACGAACGCGACGAGCTTGCTCACCGGCACGGCGTCGCCATCCTGGTAATGGGCTACTTGGCCGCGTTTCAGTATTTCGGCTACGAATACATCTTACGCGACGAGCTTTCTCCGATTCGAGAGCAATTCGATTATCCAAACGATCGCCGCACTGATTGGTTGGACGTCGCATTGTACTCACGGGTTCCGCTGCCGATTCATACCTTAATCACAGAGACCGGCATGCCGTTCCTGTTTGGCAACGTACTACGACCCAATGCCACGCTCACGATGATCTTTCGTCGTTGCCAGGTCACTTTGCCTGGCGGTCACCTGAGCATTCGGCATGACGTTCCATTCCTCGAAGCATTGCTCCAACGGGGCGCGTAATTGGGTAAGGTATGCCCGTTGCCGGGCAC
>JBEICB010000048.1:0-26925 GCA_040373655.1 Pirellula sp.
AGCTACTTCGCGGCTTGGCGCACCCGATGTGCCTGCGCCATCTGAAGATCGCGAAGCAGAGGAATTAAATCGCTTGCGAGAACGAATAGCGCAGATCGAAGAGAAGCAACGAAGTCAAACTAGCAAGACATCAGACTAACGATCCGTATATACCTGTGTACTCTCATCGCGAATCACTGGTACCGGACGCAACTGACTCTGCAATGCGGCTCGAAGGATTTGAGTTCCCTCGCGTCCATGCTTGACGGCAACCTTCACGACAACTTGCTCTTTCGACGCAAGGCTAGGTATCGAAGCGAACACAATTTGGCGACCACTCGCTTGATACTTCATCGGTGCATAGACTTGTTCAACCACCGCACCATCGGGTATCTCGATGACTAATCGAACCTCTTGATCGGGGCGTGTTCCGATGTTGTTGATCTTTACCGAGTAAGTCGTAACTCCGCTGGTCTCGATCGGATCATTATCGTCATCAATGTCAAACACTAGCTCGCTCTGACCTTCTACAAGGACTTCTCGCTCCACCGGATCGGCGCGTAACCCTTCAGCCTCCGTTGTCATGAGCAACGTGAACTTGCCTTCCTCGACCGGTAACAATGTCACCTCTGTTTTCGCTTTTGTCCCCGCTGCAAGCTCCAAAAGATTCCATACCACCGCATGCTGATCCGGAAGATAAGTTCCCTCGTTCGTCGCACTGATGAAATTCATTCCGCGAGGTAAACGAGCCGTAATGTACAAGTCCCGGGCTAACGCCGTCCCAACATTTTCAATCACCGCTTCGTACGGTGCCGGCCGCTCGAGATGCCGCAGTTTCGGACCTACAAGTTGCATCTGAAGCTTTGGAGCCCGAATCTCGATCGGTGTCGAAGACTCAGCCGTTGCTGAATTGGCCGATGTAGCCCGGACGACATTGTTCGCCTTGCCAGCTGCAAGAGCGGTCAACTCAATCTCGAATCTTAATGTCTCGCCCGGCGCTAAATCTCCAACATCCTGCTGCAAAGCAGAAGCACCCGTCAAATGCCTAAAGATACCGGGAACATCCTCTTCGAGCCGCACGTCTTTTGCCGTTCCAGATCCGGTGTTCGTTATGTCGATCATTATCGTTGTTGTGTCACCCCCGAGAACCTCAGGGGCCGCTGTTTGCTTAATGCTGAGCTTTGGTTGGGTACTGATGGTTCTGACCGATGCCTGCGCTGCAAACTTCACACTCGCAACAGACCCAAGTTCTCCTTCCGTCTCGGGAACGATCTCCATGCTGATCGCAACCTCTTGTCCAGCTGCTAGCTCTCCCAAATTCCAGACTAATCCGTCATTGCCTACCCGTTGAGCTTCTGGCATGCTGCGAACCAGTCTCGCCCCCTTGGGAATCGCATCGGTTACTTGGACTTCAAAAGCAGTCGAATTCCCGACGTTGCGCACCACGGCAGTAAATGTCGCGGGAATGCCAACCTGAACTTCACTCGGTGCACGCTTGTGTATCTCTAAACTTGGATTCTGCGAACCGTCGAATTGACGTGCGCCGGGAATCGGAGTAACCATGGACCAAGCGGCCCCGGCACGATTTTGATTCATCATCGCCGCACCACCACCGAGACCACCGTTCGTACCAGCTGCACTATTGGTACTTAAACCACCATTCGGACTCAGCGTTCCAGTGATTGATGGCGGATCCGTCGGAAGATTGCCTGGTAATCCTCCCGCGGGCGTACCGGTAGGTGGCAATCCCGCCGATGGTACTCCTAACGATGCTGGCCCATCCAAGGTGGATCGAGTTCCAGGTACATTTGGCAATCCTGATGGCGCTGGAAGTCCTGATGGCGAAGCAATTCCTGAGGGTGTTGGAAGTCCTGATGGAGATGGATTCGACGGAACGCTAGGCAAAGAAGGTGTAGATGGCAGACCACCCGCCGGAGGTGACAGTGCCGGAAGATCCGGCAACCCGATCGCCGATGGTGGAGATTGACCTAGCGATTGTGGATTCAACAACGTTGCAGAGGGAAGCGAATTCCCTGATACTGGGCCTGAAGGATTGGAGCCAATCACACTTGGCGGTCCTGAGGAGCGTGCTGCGGCAGGTGGTGAATTCGCAGTTAGGGCCGACATTGCCGCATCAGGAATCCGCGCCGGATTCAAGCGAGCAGGTTCTGGTGGGGAATTCGTTGGAAGACTCGGCGGCGGTGGAGCCACAGGGTTCTGTCCCGATGCCAACACAACCATAGGCTCATCGGTGGCAAGCTCATCGGTGGTGACAAGACCCTCAGTCGCATCACCGTTACTGTTTGCTTCCGAACTGTTATCCAACCCGGATCGATTTTCCTGATCAGACACGAAAGGCAACGGTGGTAAACTCGCAACACTAGGAATCGACTCCAAATCTTGTTCCAACGTTGCAGTTGGTAAGGGTGGTAGCTCGCGTGATTGAGGGATAGTAGAGTCATTTCCTCGCACAATCGGGGGCTGAGGCCAATCGGAGTTCTTTACCCAAGGCTGATCAGCCAATGCAGGATCTGCTGTCGCAATATCCGGCTTTGACGCAATTCCACCATCAGGCCCGATGGCTTTCGAAGCAACCAGAATAGGTTCCGCCCTCAAATCCTCGTAGGCATCCCCAGAAACATCAACGATTGTGCGACTACCGCGGGCATCTCGCTGTGCGATCGCCATCGTCAATACGATTAACAACCCTGTAAACAGAGTTGCTGCCGCGATAAATGCAAATCGGGACATAGTCGCCAACCTTCACCACAAACCAAAATGTGTAAGCCCCCAAAAACCCATCACGGTGGGAAATTCAGAAAGCCAAACCAGTACGCTGCTGGGGTCATAGCAAAATCCCTGTGGCCACCGGAAGACCAAAACACGGTCCACCCATTAGCAACCGCGAGTCCCATCATGAAGCCGGGCAAAAGTGCAGCGGTGCAAAAACTAGCCGGCTAAGCTATACTTTTGCGAGTGATCACTCCCACCCTCCAATTGCCCGTTCCCGCCTCTTTGCTTGCAATTCTTATGATGCAGATCTTTGGACGTTCTTGGATTCCCCCGTTGCGTCAGATTCATCCGACGAATGCAACTAAACGTCATGCCAACCGAGCTTTCGTGATATCCACGGCTCAGATGGTCGACATCTGCTGTTGCTTTGCTATCATTCTTGGGTCACTCGGCTTGGACTCAGCCCATGCTCAAGCACCGACGGACGATCAAGCCACGCAAGTGACAGAAACTGCGGCACCCCCGATCGACAAACTCGATTCAGAGTTGTCTCAAGAATGGACAGGAACGATTCTTCCGATCCTCGATAAGCACTGTGGTGAATGCCATCTACGCGGTGCAAATGAAGCTGGCGTAAATCTAGGCGACTATGAAACTCTAGAAAAAATCCGGGCTCACGAAAGCACTTGGGAACAAATCCGAGGAGTGGTGCGAGCCGAAGCGATGCCGCCCCCTGAATCCTCAACCATGACGGTGGAAGAACGCCAGGTAATCACGAGATGGATTGAAAGAGCATTGCATGAGGTCGATTGCGGATGCCGTCCCGAACTTCCAAAAGTCACCGTACGCCGCCTGAATCAATTCGAATACGACAATACCATTGCAGATCTTTTTGGTCGCGAATTGTTGGGAAACGATTTCAAGCCCAGCAAGGAGATTGGCTTTGTTTCCGACGATGTCGGTAATGGTTTTGATAACCAAGGGGAAGTATTGTCGCTGCCCCCAATTGCGATGGAGAAGTACTTACAAGCAGCGGCGGTGATTTCCGAGAAAGTCATCGCAACGGATCGCGAGAGCTTCCGCAAACAGAGTTTCGAAGGAGAGACTTTGTCGTTTCAAGAATCGCTCAAAACCCCCATCTACATCGCCACTGGTAAATACACCCTGAGCATTAGAACTCGATTCGGCGAAGGCCAATCCGACAACTGCAAAGCAAAGCTCTATCTTGGAGAACAAATGATCCATGAATGGGAAGTCCTACCCAAAGATGAAACAACGAAAGTGGATTTCGAGGTCACCGGCGGGGAGCACATGTTGCGTATTGAATACGCCGATGACGCTAATCCCGAAACACGAAACACACCGAATCGACGGCTTATTGTTCACTCCCTTCGACTGGTAGGACCTGAACAAGGTGAACCTGCATTTCCAAGAATTCACGAGCGTATCGTTGTTGCTTATCCAGAAACAATCGACCAAGCGGGGGGAAACGCGATCGGTTTCCAAGAAGCTTCCCGTCGTGTGTTTCAAGCACTTTTGCCCCGCATCTACCGACGTGCGGTAACCGACGATGAGATCCAAGCCGTCGTGAAGGTCTGTCAAAAAGCCTCTGATGCCGGGTACGCCTATGAGCAGTCGTTACGATATGGCTTACAAGCCGCGTTGGTGTCACCGCAGTTCCTGTTCCGCACCGAGCGATGGGTCGAGAATGCACAAGGTACCCGTTTAGACGATTATGGAATCGCCTCTCGTTTGTCGTACTTCCTTTGGGCTTCTATGCCCGATGCCGAACTACTTCAACTCGCAGCCGAAGGACGACTCCATGAATCAGATGTCCTTCAAGCTCAAGTCACTCGAATGCTCGAACATCCAAACGCAGATTCGCTCCTAAAAGGCTTCTTCGCTCAGTGGCTGGGACTTCGAAACATACAAAAAATCGATATCGACCGAGAAAAATTCCCGTTCTGGTCAGATCGGCTAAAGGCCGCAATGATTCGGGAAACAGAAATGTTCTGCAAAACCGTAATGAAGGATGGTACCATCGAAGATCTGTTGCTCGCTGATTTCACTTTTGTGAACCCACGAATGGCCGAGTTCTATGGAGTCCAGTTCGACGGGCAAGATCCATCAGAACTTTACCGCAGACGGCCAGGATCCAACGACGGAAACCCCAGGCGACAGGGGCTCTATCAACGAGAAGACGAATGGATCAAAGTTACCTTACCTGAAAATCGTCGCGGAATACTCACCCAAGCTGCCTCGCTGGCACTAACCTCAAATCCAACCCGCAGTTCTGCAGTAAAACGCGGAAAATGGGTACTGGAAACCGTTCTAGGTGATCCACCTCCCTCCGCCCCACCCAATGTGCCTTCCCTCGAGCAAACCAAAGCGGCGGACAACGCCTCACTGCGTGAGCGATTGGAAATCCATCGCTCAAACCCAAGCTGCGCCGGATGCCATAAGATCATGGATCCCATAGGGTTAGGTCTGGAGAACTTCGACGCAATCGGTCGCTGGAGAGACAAAGAAAGGGAGCTACCAATTCTCGCCGAAGGGGAGCTCGTCGACGGAACCAAGTTCTCAGGACCGAAGGATTTGATTGCGATTCTGTCACAAAAAACCGATAGCGTCGCTAAAAACTTCACGGAACGACTGTTTACTTACGCCCTCGGCCGAGGATTACAACGCGCCGACCGTTGCGATGTCGATACAATATTGCAGAAATCGAAAGCCAATCGATATACAATTCGTGCGTTGATCGAAGGGATCGTGCTGAGCGACGCTTTCCTGCAACGCACCCCCACCCCGTCCCACCTACCCAAACAAGCGAGTCGGAACTGAAATGCAAAACGATCATTCCAAGCTCACAGGTCACATTCTTCCCGCCGGTCGTTACCAAGGTTCAATGAGACTAAATCGCAGGACCGTTCTCAAAGGCCTCGGAGTCTCGCTGACCCTCCCAACGCTCAATGCCATGAAACCAGCGTTGGCAGTCCCGGCCGGTGCCACTGCACCAGTGCGTCTAGCCTGGGTTTTCTTCCCCAACGGTACCAATGCAGATCGATGGATGCCCAAGGGGACTGGGAAGGATTGGGAATTGTCACATGCACTTGAACCCCTCGCGGAATACAGAAACGAATTCAACGTGATTCGCGGACTTGCCCAAGTCAACGCGCAGTCACTTGGTGATGGCCCCGGTGATCACGCTCGCAGTGCCGCCGCTTTTCTAACGGGTGCTCACCCATTCAAAACCGCCGGATCCAAGATCAAGGTGGGCCGTAGTGCGGACCAAATCGCAGCTGATGTTTACGGACGTAGCACACGCTTAGCATCCATCGAGCTGGGTACCGAAGAAGGCAGAGATGCAGGAGCTTGCGATTCAGGCTACTCGTGCGCTTACTCGAACAACATCTCCTGGCGCAGCGAATCTCTTCCCACTGGTAAAGAAATTCAACCCAAGAACGCCTTCGATAGACTCTTCGGTGTCGCTGGTGGTGGTGACTCCAAAGAGCAAGGAATGAAATCTAGCATCCTCGATTTCGTCGCCGATCAACGCAAACATTTGATTAGCCAAGTTGGTTCTGAGGACAATCGCAAGCTCGACGAATACTTCACGAGTGTTCGCGAAATCGAACAACGAATTACTCGTTTTGCTACCCCTGTTCAATTGCCTGAGGGGACCCAAGCTCCAACCGATAAACCGAGTGATGCAACCGAGCACATTCGCCTCATGTATGACTTGATGGTGTTAGCGTTCCAAACAGACACAACCCGGATCGCAAGTTTCATGCTCGCCAATGAAGGGAGCAATCGCGCCTTTCCTATGATCGAAGTCAAAGATGGACACCATCAACTTTCACACCACGAAAACAAACAAGACCACATCGATAAGATCGCCAAGATCGATCGTTATTACTGCGAACAATTCGGCTACTTCCTAAAGCGAATGCGTGAGACCGCAGACGGGGAAGGATCGCTACTCGATAACTCACTGATCGTTTACGGTGGAGCGATTAACGATGGTAACCGACACGACCACCATGATCTACCGATCTTGTTAGCGGGACGTGGCGGTAAAGGTTTCGGAACTGGGAACGTACTCGAATTCCCTCAGTACACTCCACTGAACAATTTGTTCCGCATGATGCTCGATACCGTCGGTGCAGACCAAGGAGACTTTGGCGATTCGAATGGCGTCCTCTCGATCAGCTAATGTTCCTGAATGCTATTCGCCACGTTTTCAGGCGGACAAAACGCAAAGCATTAGGGATTGCCATCTGTCTTTCGGCAGTCCCTCTCGGAGTAGCGAATGACTCGGGGGATTCCACATCTCCTCCAGCCCCATGCGAAACCAGTTCTGCAGCATCGCCCCAAGTTGCTCGCAACGACAGGACCTCGTCTTGCCGCCCAAACTTTCTCCTGATCCTCACCGATGACCATGGATTCGGCGATGTTTCTTGCTACCAAGAACACTCCCAGCGCCGCACAGGGACTTTGGCACCCATAGACATCGATACACCCAACATCGACCAAATCGGTAAGGAGGGGATCGTCTTTTGGAACATGCGAGCGAATGCCACCGTATGCTCTCCGACTAGGGCTGCATTGCTCACAGGCAAATACCCCGATCGCGTCGGAGTTCCTGGCGTCATCCGAACACATACCAATGACTCCTGGGGTCACTTAACACCCAATACAAAAACCCTGCCGGACTATCTCGCTCAAGCCGGTTACCACACGGGCATCGTAGGCAAGTGGCACCTTGGGCTCGAGTCACCAAACCTTCCTAACGAGCGAGGTTTTAGCTACTTCCACGGATTTCTCGGGGACATGATGGATAACTACCTTACCCATCAACGCCACGACAAAAACTACATGCGACTCAACCATGAAACGATTACACCTGAAGGTCACGCGACAGAATTATTTGCCGACTGGGCGTGTAACTATGTACGGGAGCGATCCAAGACTCCTGAACAACCGTTCTTTTTGTATCTTGCCTTCAATGCTCCTCATTTCCCCATTGAACCGCCGAAGGATGCTCTAGAGAAGGCACAGCGCAAACATCCGACCCTAGATCCAAAACGAATCGCAAACATCGCATTTGTCGAACACCTCGATGCGTGCATAGGCCGAGTTATGGAAGCCTTAAAAGAAACAGGACTAGAACAAAATACGTTGGTCGCAGTCACCGCAGACAATGGTGGATCACTACCGCATGGACAAAGCAACTTCCCTTGGCGTGATGGCAAACAAAGTCATTATGACGGCGGACTGAGGGTTCCTTTCTTGATCCGCTGGCCACGGATAATTCAAGCTGGCACGGAATCGCATTACCAAGGACTCGTCTTCGATCTTTTTCCTACTTTTCTAGATCTCGCGGATGTGTCATTGCCATCCGACCTGGATGCACGAAGCCTGCGTTCAACATTCTCGCCAATGCCTGACATGAACCAGCATCCGCCGGAAAAAGAGCTGCAAGCTAGAGACCTGTATTTCGTTCGAAGAGAAGGTGGCGCACGTTACGGTGGAAAAAGTTACGAAGCAATCATTCGAGGAGACTGGAAGCTTTTGCAAAACGACCCCTACAGCCCTTCCGAGCTTTATCATCTCCCCTCCGATCCCTCGGAACAAAACAACCTCGCTCAATCCAATCCAAAAAAGTTACTTGAACTCTCAGAGGCCTTACGCTGGAACATTCAACGAGGCGGAATGATTCCATGGCAACCAAACCCTCCAGCAACGAACGCGTCCGGATCTCCAAGGTAATCGCGAAAACAGGCTTCGGCCAACTATAACGACGCCTTCGTCAGTTCGTATAATGAAGGAATAACAAGTGTCTATCTAGCTGAAATTCTCTTCTAAAGAGCGAGACCATCGAAATGTCTATCTATCGCGTTAAATGGTGTGCTGTTTGGTTATTTGCAATTCTTTCCGTTTTCAACGCTTCACCATCGTGCACGACAGCGCAAGAAACAGAACTCGGTACCGATGGATATGCGACATCTGGGGATGTTAAGATCCACTATGTAACTCAAGGAACCGGTCCCTTGGTAGTCATGATCCATGGGTTTCCCGACTACTGGTATACATGGCGAAATCAGATGCCCGCACTCGCCAAGTCTTTTCAGGTCGTCGCAATTGACCAGCGAGGCTACAATTTGAGCGACAAACCTCAGGGCGTAGAACAATACACCATGGACAAACTTGTCAACGATGTCCGCAGCGTTGTCGAGCACTTCAAGCAAGAGCGAGCGATTGTCGTCGGACACGATTGGGGAGGCATGGTCGCTTGGCAGTTCGCGATGCGATACCCTCAGATGACAGACAAACTCGTGATCCTGAACCTGCCCCATCCAGATGGATTGATTCGGGAATTGGCAACCAATCCTGAACAACAAAAGTCCAGCGCTTACGCTCGCTTATTCCAAACAGAAGAGGCAGCATCCTCGATTAAACTTGAGTCACTCTCGACATGGGTCAAGGACGCCGTCGCTCGCGAAAAACACTTAGAAGCAATGAAGAGATCGTCGATGGAAGGTATGCTTAACTTCTACAAAGCAAATTATCCACGCGAACCGTACACGCAACCAAAGCAACCGAGTCCACGGGTGCAATGCTCAGTTCTGATGTTTCATGGGCTAAAGGACAAAGCACTATTATCGAGTGGACTGAACGGCACTTGGGACTGGCTCGACAAAGACCTTACTCTAGTCACTGTTCCCGATGCAGGGCACTTCGTGCAACACGATGCTGCTGACCTTGTCACAAAAACCATGTTGCCCTGGCTTCAACGCTAGTGTCACAACTAACAACCCGTGAGAAAGCTGGTATATTCAGGTCATCCACGTTGCGTCGCATGTGCAACTTGCGACTCCGGAAACAGAATGCAAAAAGGCAAGATCCGTCGGATCTTGCCTTTTTGCATTTATTGGGGAAGGATTCCCAAAGCTCAATCGAACTTACCAGCGCTTGATCGAACTTATCGACTGCCGGTTTGCGAACGAAGACTCTCTTCGATCTTGCTCAAGTTCCACGAGCCTGGCTTTTGGCTAGGTGGAAATTCTTCCATGGTCTTCAAGAACTTGGTCGCCAATCCCTGGATTGGAATAACGATAAACGCGCGATCGATATACCAATCTTCATAGGTGTTTGAACCAATCTTTGCTTTTTCGAATGGGTCTCGCCGAAGATTGTACAGATCTGGTGCCCGCAACTCGACAAAAGGCTCCTTCCAAATCTGTAGCCGATCTGCACGGTTCTCAAGGAACACAACCTTCCAATCTTGGTAACGAGCTGCCATGACTTGCCCCTCGTCTCCACAGTACCAAAACTCATTGCGCGGCGATGCCTCTTGCTTACCCATGAAGTAATCGAGCATGTTATGACCGTCGATGTAGTTCTTGTACTTGCGTCCGTTCAGCTCAACGCCCGCAAGCAACTTTTCTTTAACGTCCGTTGCACCTGCAGCAGCAGCGAGAGTTGGCAACCAGTCTTCGTGGGAAACGATGCCATTGAGAGTTACACCCGCTGGGAACTTGCCTGGCCAACGTACGAAACATGGAACGCGGAAAGCACCTTCCCAGTTCGAATTCTTCTCGCCATGGAATGGCGTGGTTCCAGCATCTGGCCAAGTGTTGTAGTGAGGACCATTGTCGGTCGAATACAAAACGATGGTGTCTTCGGCGAGCCCTAAGTCATCTACAAGCTTGAGCAACTCACCGACGTGACGGTCGTGTTCAACCATCCCATCGCTGTACTCGTCTTGTCCAGAGATTCCACGGTTTTCGGCCTTCACGTGGGTACGGAAGTGCATTCGTGTTGCATTCCACCAACAGAAAAACGGCTTACCGGAAGATTGTTGACGCTTGATGAAGTCCTTTGCCATTGCCAAGGTCTCTTCATCGACAGTCTCCATCCGCTTTTTGGTCAAAGGCCCAGTGTCCTTAATCGTTTGGCCACCCTTCCCATCCGCTTTGCAGTGCAAAATACCTCGAGGACCAAATCGCTTGCGGAACTCTGGATTCTTTGGATAGTCTAAATTCTCTGGCTCCTCCTCCGCGTTGAGGTGATAGAGGTTCCCAAAGAACTCATCGAACCCGTGCATCGTGGGCAAGTGGTCGTCACGGTCCCCTTGATGGTTCTTGCCGAACTGACCGGTCGTGTACCCTTGCGACTTCAATACGGTAGCAATCGTGACGTCACTCTTCTGCCAGCCTTGCTCAGCACCAGGCATCCCGACCTTGGTCATCCCGGTACGAACTGGAACGTTTCCACCAAGAAACGCAGCTCGCCCTGCTGTACAGCTTTGCTGACCGTAGTAGTCGGTAAAGGAAAGCCCCTCGCGAGCGACCCGATCAATATTCGGAGTACGATACCCCATCATCCCGCGATTATTGAAACTCACGTTCCAAGTTCCAATATCGTCGCCCCAAATGACGAGGATGTTAGGCTTCTTTTCTTGCGCCTGAGCACCTGTTGTCACACAAGCGACGATGCCAGCGCACATGGCCATGATTGCGGTCAATAACCGCCCTCGGGTAATGAACATGTATAGATCCCTTTTAGTACGTGAACCGAAACAACACTTCCGATTCACTTGTAGCACGGGATCCGCGAAATTCCTATAGTTCGCCGCGCCAGTTAGGTAGAAATACGGTCTACGTTCTTGGCAAAACGAATTTGGTCAAGGTACTTTCCCTTAGCCCGCCTGGTTGTTTCCGTAGCCTACAAAAAGAAAACGGCCGGCGATCTCTCGCCAGCCGTTTCAGTATTTTCATTTTGCCCGCCGGTTACCTACCAGACAGAGGTAGATAGTCGAACGAGGAAACTAGTGGTTTTGGTGATTAGCAACCGCAAGCTGGAGCTGCATCACAGCTTCCGGCTCCGCAATCGCTGCCGTGTCCGGCGCCCAAACCACAACCGTTACCGAAAATTCGGCAACCACCGTGGCAGTGCAAACCACGGAGAAGGTTGCGGAGGCGACCGTTGAACAGGCCGTTTCCACCAAGGATACCGTTACCGTTGCCGTTACCGGCTCCAACACCTGCACAAGGATCGCAGCTTACGGTCACTGGAACTTCTTCGCAGACAACCTTTGGAACGCAGCGGGTGTAGGTGTAAGGAACACAAGTCTTGACGCACTTCGCTACCTTGATGGTATCGCAGTAGGTCACTGGCTTGCAGACGGTGTAAGGAACAACCTTCGTGCGGCATTCCTTGACAATCTTGCAAGTGGTGTAGGTGTACGGAACACTCTTCTGTTCACAAACCCAGTTGCAAACGGTGTAGCAAACGTCCTTGACGCGTTGCTCGCAAACCGTGCGGCAAGTGGTGTAGTTCACAGTCTTTTGACGGCACTCTGGAACCAATCGGCAGGTCGTGTAGGTGCAGACCTTGCTTCGTGGCTCGCAGACCCAATTGCATACCGTGTAGGTGACGTCCTTGGTGCGGCACTCTGGAACCATCTTGCAGGTGGTGTAGGTGACGGTCTTTTGACGGCACTCTGGAACCAACTTGCAGACGTTGTAAGTGACCGTCTTTTGGCGGCACTCAGGAACACACTTGGTCACGGTGTATGGAACAACCTTGGTCAAGCATTCCTTCTCATAACGGACACAATCGATTGTCTTTTCTTCACAGGTCGGAACCCAAACCTTCTTGCATACCTTCTTCGGTGGGCATTGCACGCACTCTACGCGGCACTCACCTGGGCAGTATACGTTCTTGCAGGTCGCAGGATCGAAGGTCCAAGTGCCTGGTTCGCGAACTGTTCGGCGAATCACAGGACCGGCAACTTCTTCCTCAACCGTTTGCCAGCTTCCACCACGAACGGTAATCGTCTTGGTGTAGTTGACAGGCTTGGTAACCGTGTAGTTGACCGTTCGTTCACGAGTCTCGGTCACTGGAACCATGACTGTGTAGTTGATCACTTGCTCACGGGTTTCCATGACCTTGTTCATCACGGTGTAGTTAACAACCTTTTCGTGTGTTTCACGAACTGGTGTCATCACTGTGTAGTTGATGGTCTTGGTACGGGTTTCGGTTACAGGTCGACGAACCGTGTAGTTGATTACCTTTTCGTGGGTCTCACGAACTGGAACCATAACGGTGTAGTTAACCACCTTGCTGTGCGTCTCGTACACTGGGCGAGAGACGTTGTACGTCACTTGCTTGGTACGGGTTTCATACACAGGTCGGCGAACCGTGTAGTTTCGAACCCCAGTGTGAGTCTCACGTACAGGTACATTAACCGTGTAGGAAACTTCTCGCTGATGGGTTTCGCGCTCGTAACGAACGCGTTGGACTTGCTTGTCCTCGTAAACGATTTGGTTTACCGTCTTTGTTCCGGTAACCGTTTCTGGCTCGTATACGACTTTCTTAACAGTCTTCATCACGGTGTACGTCGACGGACCACAAGGATCCACAACATTACATCCGCAATTCTCGTAGCTGATCGCGCCGCCGTAAGCAGCGTGTGCAGCCCCAGCACTCAATGCGGTCGCAAGACCCATCAAGGCTGGCAGTGCAAATTGCTTCTTCATAGTTCCATTCTCCCTAGAACGTTTGCAGTACCACGCAGGACACTAGTATCAAACGAGGCGACGCTCTGCTAATTCGTCACTCCGTTGTTGCGATGAGTTGGTTCCCAAGCACCCGAAGCCTTCAAGCGGCAGCGCGTTGACGCCAACAAGCTTGCTCAGGCAGGGGTCTCGTCCCTGGACGCTCTCGGAGCCTGTATGCCAAGTCAGTTGCGGCTGACTCAACACACCCTCAAAGAGCGTACTTGACGAGACCGGAGCAAACGCCATTGCAGCGTCGCTGTCCGACTCGGCGCACTAGGAAACCTTTTCCCAACAGGCGATGTAGATCGACTGGTCAAGAAACATGGAACAGAAAAAATAGGCAGGTCAGGTAATTTGAAGCGTTTTAGAGGTTTCAAAACAAAGGCTTTGACGTAAGTAACGATTGCAACGATTAGGCAAGACAATTCCCTTACACCTTAAGCACGGCACCTGAAACCACGATAACCGCGCGGCCCCCCAAAACATTCAGAATCACTCACCCGCCGCAGAAATAACATTCGAAACCTAAGGCTTCGACAAACTCACTAAGTCCGGTTCGCAAACCTCTGTTTTCGCTCCAACACTCTCACTGGTCTCTACTTTACCCAACATCGTGAACGCAAATACATCCGTAATGCGAACCGGCAAGATCTCACCTGTTTGACGCATGTTGCCATCCCAAACAACAATCCTATCGCAAGGTGTTCTACCCGTCATCTGACGTAACTCACCCGTCTGCCCCTTACGAACCGACCACTTGCTCGGACCCTCGACCAAAATCGGAACCGTCGTCCCCAAGAACTTCAAGTTGTCTTCAAGCGAAATCTTGTTTTGAACCTCAAGCAAATCGAGATTCCTTCGGTGCTTAACTTCCTCTGGAATGTCATCCGCCAACAACTCCGCACCCTTCGTCCCAGGACGCACACTGTACTGGAAAATGAAACTGTTTTTAAATCTGCAGCGCCGAACCATCTCGACCGTCTCCTGGAACTCATCCTCGGTCTCTCCACAGAATCCGACGATGAAGTCACTCGATACCGCGGCCCCAGGCAAAATCTCTCCGATCCGATCCATCATGCTGTAATAGTCAGCCACCGTATACCCACGCTTCATACGCTTGAGTATCACATCGCTTCCGCTCTGCGCCGGGACGTGAAGGTACGGCATGCACTTCGGTAGATCTCGCACCGTCGTCAACAACTCACGAGTCATGTCCTTCGGATAATTCGTGACGAACTTGATACGTTCAATCCCCTCAATCGGGTGCAGCATCTCCAAAAGATCCGCCAACCGAGTCGTCTTGTCCCCGGAAACCCAACGGTATGAATTGACTGTCTGACCCAAAAGCGTGATCTCTTTCGCCCCCTGAGCTGCAAGAATCTTTGCCTCCTCGACAATCCTCTCTGGTGATCGCCCCTGCTCCGGCCCCCGAGTCATCGGAACAATACAGTATGTGCAAAACTTATCGCAGCCAATCTGTATCCGTAAATAGGCTTGAAAGGGCGTCGGTCGCATTTCTGGATCGCGTAGAGGATCGTAGGTCTCATGCGATCGCTTGATCTCATCAGCCGATCCGTCACGCCGCGATAAGCTCACGGCTAACTGATGTCTTTCCCCCTGTCTCGCATTTTCAATGAGTTCAGGAATCCGATGCAATTGCCCCGGGCCGACCACCAAATCAACAAAAGGAACTCGATCGAAAACCTTCTCTTGATCCTTCTGTGCCATACATCCCATCACGCCAATAACGCGCTCTGGATTCGCTAACTTCAACTGCTTGAGCCGGAGCAGGTTGTTATATGCCTTTTCCTCGGCATGCTCTCGCACGGAACAGGTATTGAAGAGAATCGCATCCGCCTCTGAAGGGTCCTGCGTTAATGCATACCCTTGCTTGCGCAGCGCAGCGACAACCATCTCGCTATCGAGAACGTTCATTTGACAACCGACGGTCTCGATATACAGATGCTTAGTGCCCGCGGGACTTCCGCCATCCATTGGATTCTCATTACTCTGCGTCATTACTCACCGCAATTACTTTGCTTCGTTCGAAGTCACCGACACGTTGTCGACATAAAACTCGGCGTCCGTCGAGTTGCCAAACAGCCCCGGACTGCCTTGGACGTTGGGGGTCAAGTCCTCTCCTTCGATGGACCAAGCCTCAGGCTCAGGCTCACCCTTTTTCCAAACTTTTCCACGTAAAACCGTCTTACCATCCACAGCTTGGGCTTGAAGCTTGATCACGTACCAAGTCTTCGCTTGCCATTCGAAGGGAACGGTAATAGCAAAACGTTGCTCAAGGAGAGAGACCCAAGAACGAAGTTGTAGACGTTGAGCACCCTCGAGTGCAAGGGTATAGCGTTGTGCAACAACGCCCATGTCGGGTAACTTGTTGGTTGCTACCTTATTCTTGGTGTCCAACGCATAGAACTCACCTTGAACTGTGTATCCCGTGGACTTCGGCAATCCAATGAATCCTTGACTTCGCGTACCCTTTGGAATTGTGCTAATCTTGACTAACCCATTTCCACCCTCAGGCAATTCGATCGGTTGATGACGGTAGGCCATTCCGATCCAGTGCTGCGGAACTTTTTTGTCTTCAAAGTCAAAATTCCATGGAAACGGTGGAATCAACCTCGCGCGAGCCGTGCTCTTGAGTTCGCCTAAGCTCGCTTCCAATTTCACCCCTGCACCGGTGGCGCTTTCGCCAGCAGTGTAGATTTGATCTTCGCTTACCGCTCCCGGTCCTGTCACTTGGATAGCCGCCTCAGGCACCAATCGAATGTATTGCCCTAGTGCATTATATCCTCGTACTTGAAGCTTGGCTTTCTGCCCAGGTTGCAGCAACATTTCCACGGGGCACACTTGGATATGCGCAATCTGAGTATCGGTGATTGCAGGCTCAGCCGGAACCGGTGGCAACGTTGCCCCTTCTGTAGATTCTGCTTTAGGAACCCCGATGCAGTACAGAGCTTTATTAGTCGGCAAGTACAACCGACCGTTCGATATTGCGAACGATCCAAATATCTCACTGCCATCGTTCAAACGCGTTTGACCTACAACCTTCAACTCGGTATCAGTCGGTTCTAGACACCAGATTCGCCCGGTGTTCTCCGCGACGTACATCTTGCCCTCCGCTACTACCGGAGAACCAAACATGATCCGACCAAGCTTTTTCTCGACCTCGATTTGCCCGGTCTTTGCGTTTACACCGAACAATGCCGCTCCATCTTCGATGAAGTAAATCCGCTCGCCAATTCTTACCGGCGAAGACCGGGAGACCGTTCTCTTGGGGATCTTCCATAGGAGTTTGTCTTCCGTAATCTCACCGCTCGTATTACCGTCAAAGGCAAAGACGGCCCCGAGCACCGTCCGGTCGGTTTCGTTTTGCTCACCATGCCCCATGTAGATGATGCCATTGTCAATCAGCGGAGCGACATTCATACCCCGTGGCGAAGCCTGGTACTTCCAAATCACCTTCCCAGTGCGAGGCTGCACAGCGTAAATGGCCCCGTCGGCCGCCGCAAAAACCATTGCAGCTTGGCCATTCAAAACCGTAAACACCGGCGTACTGTAAGTCGTATCCTCCGGACGAGGACGCGTCGATAATGTCCAAATCGCCGCCCCGGTGCTCTTGTCCATCGCGATGAACCGATGGGTCGGAACCGCCGTCTCGTCCCACCCAGTGGTCACTCCACTGATGATCAACATGTCTTCATACACCACCGGGAAATTCGTTCGACCTCCATAAGTCGACAACATCCCGTATTCTTCGAGCATCGAGTGCTCCCAAACGATCTTTCCGGTCTTTCCGTCCAAACACTGAAACGTGCAACCCAGACCCAAAACAAACACTCGATCGGTCTCAGGATCCGCCACCACGCTGGCCCACCCGACTCGTTCCGAAGGAGAATCCGACAAGAAAATGTTGTGAATACTCTCCCAAATCAACTCCCCCGTCTCCGCATTCAAACAAACCGTCTTCTCGGCTTCCTTGTTGGTGTCTGGTTCATGACGACACACAATGTATGCCCGGCCATTCATCACCACCGGCGTCGAACGGGTTGCATACTCTTCTTTCCTCCAAAGCAAATTCTCCCCTTCGACCGAGAAGGTCGCGGGAAGCCCCTTCTCAATCGATTGACCGTTTTGCTGCGGCCCTCGCCATAAAGGCCAATCGGTCGCTCGGACTTTGCCTGCCTCTTGAGCAAGCCCAAAGCTTCCGCCGACCGAAAAAGCAACTCCGATAGAAAGTGGTACACTCAACGAAAGTTGTAGCAACCGTGTGGCAATCGCGAGCTTTGGCATAGGTTTCCGATTGGTTTTCATCATTCAATTTCTTGACGGGGGGCACAAAGACTAGGAAACGAAACAGTCTCAAGGGTTAAAGCAACTCCCAATCGACAATGCTGCGTTCGAAAACCCTATTGTAGCACAGTGCGGCTTGATCAAAAGTCACCGCGAAAATCTGGTTTTTCCCAAAAAATTCCCGTGAATCGTGGAACTGGTATTTCCCTCAAACTCCTTCTTTGCTACTGACCTGCAAACGGCTAGCTGAAAAGCTCGCCATCCTTCGGAGCAAAGCAATCGATCGCGAGACCAGTCGCGATGAAACTCCCTCCGATATCCCTGAGTACGACGGTAGCTGGAGACTGGGTCAAAAACAGATCCGCCGATCTATGCCGCGAATCTTCTGTATCGCAAACCAAAAAGGTGGCGTCGGCAAAACCACCACAGCGGTGCACCTTGCCGCAAGCTTCGCCCTAGCAGGTAAAAAGTCCCTGCTGATCGACCTCGATCCCCAATGCAATGCCACCTCCGGTCTCGGAATCCCCCCACTGGAAAATCACCCCTTACTCCAAGACCACCCACTCCAAGAACACCTCCACAGCACTGCGTTTCCAAACCTAAGCGTTCTTCCCGGTTGCCGGAACTTCCAAGATGTTGAAGTCCTAGAAAAAGGATCTCCGTCACGCCGAGAAATCCTGCGTCAACATCTCGACCTGGATTGCTCCTGCTTCGATGCCATCTTCATCGACTCCCCACCCTCCCTCGGCGAAGTGACCCAAGCCGCTCTAGCCTGTAGCACCGAAGTGATCATGCCAATCCAATGCGAGTACTATGCGATGGAAGGCCTGAGCCAAATGATCCAAGTGATTCGTGGAGTAATGCAGGCACATCCAGGACGGCTCACCTTCGGCGGGATCCTTCTGACAATGTTTGACCCGAAATTTCAACTTACCCATGAAGTAGAACGGGAAGTTCGGGATTTCTTTGGGGAGATCGTTTTTGCTACAAGGATCCCTCGGGACATCGTTTTCAGCGAATCACCAAGTCATGGACAATCCGTCCTGACCTACGCCCCGCGGTCGCGAGGCGCTCGCGCGTATATCGAACTATGCATGGAGGTACTTGATCGTGACTAAAGACCGTAGACTCGGACGCGGCCTTGCCGCACTTCTTGGCACCCCAGTCGATGAAGTTACCTCAACGGTAGGTGGCAACACGACTGAGAATCCTAGCCAAGCACATTTCAGTACGTCTGCAACGAGCTTGAACGATCCGGCCGTTCAATCTGTTCCACTGCATCGTTCCACGGCCCCCCAGGACGCAGCCACAACGCCCACGGTTCGCGCAGGGGAAATCCATGTCGACACTATCGACCCTAACCCATTCCAACCGCGCAGACACTTCAATGACGAAGAACTCGACTCACTCGCCGAGAGCATCAAATCCCATCAGCAACTTCAACCGATTCTCGTCCGCAAAAGCGGCGATCGCTATCAACTGATCAGCGGAGAACGAAGACTACGTGCGACAATCCGCGCGGGAATGAAAACGATTCGTGCGGAAGTCCGTGAAGCTGACGACCGCATGGTTGCTGAACTTGCAATCATCGAAAATCTTCAACGCAAAGATCTCAATGCTATAGAAAAAGCTTTATCGTTCAAACGTTACCTCACGGAACACCGCTGTACTCAAGAAGACCTCGCTAAACGTCTCAAAATTGACCGTAGCACCATTGCCAATATGATGCGCCTACTCGAACTCCCAGAGGCCATCACCGAATTCATCCAACGCGATGAAATCACCGCGGGTCACGCTAAAGCACTTCTTAGCCTCGGTAGCGAAAAGGAACAATCAGCCTTCGCACAGCGCATTCGCCAAGAAGGATGGAGCGTTCGAGAAACCGAAGCCCGCGTTGCGGAAGCCGTAGCAGCGGCCGCTGAAAATGAAGAAGGAATCCTACGCGCAATGCCTCGCCGCCGCGCCTCGAAACCCGATCAAATTGCAGCTCTAGAACGTGAACTGAAACTCGCTCTGGGAACCCAAGTCGACATCAGCCAGACCAGCCGCGGTCGTGGGCGTATCACCGTTCACTTCACCAGCATCGAAGAATTTGAACGCCTGCGGACTGTTCTCTCGCAATCTTCAAACAACACTCAACAACGACGCGTCGCTTGATTCTTCCGGTGTCTCACGCAAAGAAACAGTCGTTACAGCCAACTATTTCACTTAGCGGTCAGCCGGAGGCGTGCCGCATTGAAACCTCTGTTTCTCGTAAAGAAGCCAAGACGCGAAGAAATCGGCAAACACCTCAGCCCAAAACTGGCTATTGGGCCGAGAGCATTTCGGATGTAAGGTGCTTCGCACCGAAGACCTCTCCGGTGATCCAAAGGACGTAGCGAATATCCACGCCGATCGATCGCGAGTAACGTTGATTCCACGCAAAATCATTGATGGTAGCTTCGAACGTTCGATCGAAGTTTACTCCCACCAATTCCCCGTTCGCGTTGAGAACAGGACTTCCGGAGTTCCCCCCGGTGGTATCTGTGCTGTAACTAAAAGCGACAGGTACGGTTCCAAGCTTTGGATGTTTAAGATTTCCAAACCGCGATTCTCGGGCCGCTTGGATCACCGCAAGAGGTGTGATGTACGGTTCGACTTGCGTTGTTTTCTCTAGGAGCCCGTTAAGGGTGGATATGGGTGTTTTAACGATCGCATCGACGGGGGAATAAGACTCAACCCGTCCGACCGTCAAACGAAGGGTTGCGTTTGCATCGGGAATAAAGCCAGCTGCTTCCGCAGCTTTTTGGATGTCCATCAAAGAGCCGTAAAGGGCACCGAGCTTTCCTTCACGTTCTTTGTCTTTATCGCGAAGCTTTACGTACGTCGGATACAGATCAATGATCCACTGCAATGCTGGGTCTCCAAGTGCTTTGAGTTCCTGTGGGGACTTCTGAAGACAATCATTGACAAAGTCTGGATCGCCAAGTTTTGTCGACTCCATCACGCTACGAGCTAGTTTCTCAAGGGACTCGGAGGATTTCAAAATACGATCGACCGGTTCGACATCCTGATATCCAGGGATCTTCTTGAGTCGTTCCAACATTCCCTGCAGCATGCGAATATCTGTCTCTCGATGCCAATCGCCTACATCGAGCTTGAGCTGTTGGGTTGTTTGAGCAAAGTTGCGATCCATGTAGGGTGTTTCACGCTCAAGGTCCGGTTTAGCACGTTCTACAGCAGCGTCATAAAGTGTGAAGGCGATTGCCAAGGCCCGTGGTGCGGTTCTCAGTTCGCGCAAATGGATTTCAAGAGGACCACGTTTGGTCATCTCTGCATAGACGCTCGCGATCTCATCAAGAACATTCGGTTCACTACTTTTCTCACGAGTCTTTAGATACTCGCGCCACTTGGTTTCACGACCAAGTCGTTGTTCGATAATTTTTGCTCGCTGCATTCCGATCAATTGCCCACGCGAACGTTTCTCAACATTCGCTAGCGACTTGGTCCGGGTAGCGTGTTTGATGGCCACCGAACGATCCGTTGCGCCGGCTTTTTCCATTTCTTCGATTTGCCAACTGTAGAGCTCGACTATTGCAGGAAGACGAACTTCTTTTTCATACTGCAAGAAACTTGCTGTGCGGTTTCGCACGGTTCGGCCAGGGTACCCTAGAAGGAATACAGTGTCCCCCTCGTCGATTCCCGCAGCGTGGACTTTTAAATGACGTTTGGGTTGGTAGGGGATATTTTCAGGAGAATATTCTGCAGGCTTTCCGTCTGGGCCGACATAAGCCCGCATCAGCGAGTAGTCGCCAGTATGGCGTGGCCATTCCCAGTTATCTAGTTCGCCACCGAATGCACCGATTGAAATGGGAGGAGCGAAGACGAGGCGAACATCTTTGAGGTAGGTATACAGGAATAAAACGTATGTCTTCCCAACAAACATTTCTGCAACCTCCGCACGCAGCCCAGGTGTCTCTTGCTCTGCTTGCAACTCAAGTTCCTTGCGGCGACGCTCGATCGCTTTGGTACGTTCGGTAAACGACATGTCTGTGGTCACTGCGGCAAGAACAGCCTCGCTGACGTCTTTGTATGCTTCGGTGATTCGGACGGTATAGTTCGGAGCAGGAACTTCGTCAGCAAGTGAGTTTGCGATGAAACCGTTCGCAAGGAGATCTCGTTCAGGTGTACTTGCCTTTTGGATCGCGTCAAATGCGCAATGATGATTGGTTATGATAAGTCCTTTTGAGGATACAAAAGAGCCTGTACATCCGTTCACTCGGCAGATGCCGTCTACGAGGCTTGTACTATTCGGATTGAAGATCTGTTCTGGCGTAAGCCGGATCCCACGTTGATTTAGCTGAATGAATTCCAACTCACTGATCGGGAACATTCCTTCGTCTGCAATTAGCCGATTGCGAGACGGGAGTATCAGCGAAAAGATGAAAGCTAGAGACAGGAGAAGCGAAGTCCTACTCGCAAAGTCGGTCCAAATGAATGTTGGAAGCGAAATGCAAGAACCGTTGCGTAGTGGCATGGAATGGGCCTCGCTCGAAGGGATGGAGGGATCGATGGGAAATCAATGCATCCTTCATTGTGAAGGAAAACAGCGAAGCTGTATAGCACCGAGTCGTCGAGCAAGCCGCAGAAGGGGCAGAGCTGTCCGGGCGCCATTGGCCCGCACAACAAGATGTTAGCGGTCGAGTTTTGCGCAAATCATCGTAGCGTTATGCCCACCGAAACCAAAGGAATTGTTCATCGCATATCGAACATTGCGTTGGCGTGGCGTATGGGGGGTGTAATCAAGATCACAAGCTGGATCAGGGGTGTCTAGATTGATGGTTGGTGGAACGATATTGTGGTAGCAACTCAGGATCGAAAGGATCATTTCGATACCTCCACTTGCCCCAAGAGCGTGTCCGAGATGTCCCTTAGTGCTGGAGATTGAAACCGTTCTTACAGATTCTCCAAAGACGGCTTTGACAGCAACGGTTTCGGCTTTATCACCCAAAGGAGTGCTGGTGCCGTGGGCATTGATATAGTCGATATCCGATGGGTTCAAATGTGCGTCGCTGAGCGCGTTGCGCATGGCTTGAGAGGCGCCACGACCTTGCTCATCAGGAGCGGTAATATGGCCGGCATCGCACGAGCTACCGTATCCTAGGACTTCGGCATAAATTCTCGCGCCACGAGCCTTTGCGTGCTCTAATTCTTCGAATACGAGAATACCTGCTCCCTCGCTCAGGACAAAACCATCCCGGTCCAGATCAAATGGGCGACTGGCCTTTTCAGGGGCATCGTTGCGAGTAGAAAGTGCTTTCATGTTGGAGAAACCTGCGACCCCCATGTGAGTGATCGCAGCTTCGGTGCCACCAGAAATCATCACGTCGGCTTCACCGTACTGGATGGCTTTAAGTGCATCACCCATGGCATTGTTGCTCGAAGCACATGCCGTAGCGACAGCAAAGTTCGGGCCTTTCAGCCCATACTGGATAGCCAAGTTTCCGCCCGCAGCGTTGAGCATCATCTTCGGGATGGTAAATGGGCTAACGCGGTCAGGGCCTTTGGTGTGCAGTTTGAGAATCTGCTCCTCGATTTCGTTCAGTCCACCGATGCCCGAGCCAATGATCGCTCCGCAACGGGCTGGATCTTCCTTCGAGAATTCAATTCCACTATCTTTGATCGCGTGAAAAGCAGCCCAGATCGCAAATAACGAGAAGCGATCAAGCCGTTTTGCTTCTTTCGCATCGCAGGTGGGACCTGGATCGAAATTAGCCACATCCCCACCGAATCGCACTTTGTGCAACGCGGTATCGAGAATGGTCAGTGGGTGAATTCCACTTTTCCCCTCGAGAATCCCGTTCCAAAGAGTTGGAATATCGAGAGCCATTGGCGTGACACAACCTAGGCCTGTGACGACTACGCGACGTTTCATGCGATGGATGCAACTCGAACTAGTGGCTAGCGATCTAGGTGGATGCGGATCGGACATCTACCTAATGGAATTAGGCGAGCAGGCTAGCTGATGCGTTCCCTCAGAGGGGCGGAAATGCGCGAAGGAAAGATCCTTCTCTCTCAGCTAGCCTGTAAATAGGACGCGACAAACAAACTATGCTTGTTGCTTCTCGATGTAGTCGATCGCCTCTCCTACACGTTGGATCTTCTCAGCAGCATCTTCGGGGATACTGATGTCGAATTCTTCTTCCAATTCCATGACCAATTCGACGGTGTCCAACGAGTCGGCACCTAAGTCATTGACGAAGTGGGTATCACGAGTGATTTTGTCTTTTTCGACACCGAGTTGTTCGGCGACGATATCAACGACTCGTTCCTCAATTGATGCCATAACAGGGAGCTCCCCTCAGCAAAACGTTTTCTTTGAAAAATCAGACCAATTACAACCTGCTAACCAACGGGGGCTAGCGGGTGACAAAAGATAGAGGATTCTAGCAAAACCGGTCAAGCCATGAAGGGCACTCGGAGCGGGAATCCCTGGTGGAAACCAGTATAAATTCTGAAGGAACCTGAGAAATTACTGCTGTCCATTTAAGCCGACGGGTGGAAGACCGGCGGGAGGAAGCGGAGGAAGTGGTGCTCCAGTGGGTGGCAAACTCGGCAGTCCACCGTTGGTTGGGGGGAGAGCGGGTGAGTTTGCTGGTGGCGGTGGAGGGACGGCTCCGGGAGCGTTTGGAAGCGTTGCGGTTCGTTCGCCGACAGGCGCCGGTTCCGTTCCCGGTGCAACTTCTGCAAGGTTCTCGAAGTTGACGACCTGGATTTCTTCCCCCTCGACGTGGGTGTCGACGGCCATTTCACAGATTCGCCAGCCTTCGGTCTCTCGGACAAGGGCCCAGACGACTTCATATTCCGTTGCGTCGCCACTGGTGCCGGGTTCAAGCCAATTGCTGGTCACGAGCATGACGTTGGGGTCTTTAGGGTCGACTTGTTCTGCACGGCCGATTTCAAATGCAGCTTGCGGCGAGCCAATCGGAGCGATTTCCAAGCCTTTGGCCTGAATTTCTTGGCGAGCTCGGGAAGAAAGCATCGACTCGATCACCTTTGCATTTCCAGAACGCATGCCTTCCAAGAAAGCACCAACGATTTCTTCTGGTCGCGTCGGATTGGAAAGATCCAGCGAAGCGAGAGGAACCATCCCGTCAGCCGAAGGCATCGGAGCTTTTGCGTTGTTTTGAGGATTTCCGGCAAGTGGACTTACTCCTTGCTTGCCCGACCCGGAAGCTAGAGTTCCCGCAACGCCCGTGGAACCTGCTCCGTTTTGTGCGACTTCCTCTTTTTTTCCAGAGTTGCATCCGACGTTAGCGAGTAACGCTGCGGCCAGAGATGCGAACAACAAGTGCTTTTTCATGCTCGAGAAATCCATCATGTGAAGTTTTTGTTTGGCATACCGTGGAAGTTCCCCCTAGGAAACGAGCAGGAACGCGAAGCGAACTGCAACCTGGATTCCGCCCTCGAGGGAACATACGAACGGGTTCAATAGCTGACGGAATTCTCGTGCGTCAATACCGATTGCAACGAAACCTATCTTGCTACAACCAAGCCAAAACCTGTAATTCATGTCTTTGAGAAGTCCCAAAAACCAAGCTCTCTTGGAACGCGGAATTTTCGATAGTGGATGTTTTCCAAAAAAGCCTTTATTTCGGCAAACATGCAAGGGTGAGTAAGTAAAGGCCTGAACAGATCAGGACGTGAACAGATCAGGACGTGAACAGTCCATGACTTGAACAGACCAGACGTAAATCAGAGCGGATCCGCAGTACAAGGAACGGTTAGCGATGGCCTACGAAAGACAATCACCAATAGCACATAAGCACGCCGCACTCAACGAAGTATCCGAACGGACTCTAGCGGAGAACTGGTCGAAACCATCTCTATCCAGAACTTGGGTCGCGTTTTGTACCAGCAACCGAAATACTCCAGTGCTATTTTGCTTTATCGCGATTTGGTTGGTCTGTATGACTGGCTGTCAATTTGTTCCAAAATCCAACAGCAACCGCGGCGTTGCGATGTTTCAACAAGGAAGATACGCAGAGGCCCTGCAGTATTTCGAACAAGCGAAAGTTGCTGAGCCGGCGAATCCCGACACGTACTACAATCTTGCTTCCACCTATCATAAACTGGGTGTTTCGGCTAAGGATCCAAAGATGATCGATAACGCCGAGCGAATGTACAACACTTGCTTGGAAATGTCTCCGAATCATGTGGACTGTTATCGTGGCCTCTCGATTCTGCTCGTCGACAAAGGACAGTCGGATAAGGCATTCACGTTGCTGAAAGACTGGGCCGTGAAGAATCCAGGCCTTTCTGATCCTCGCATTGAATTGGCTCGATTACATCAGGAGTTCAACCAGAACAAGGTTGCAGAACAATATCTCAACGAAGCTTTAGCGATGGATCCGAACAATCCGAGGGCTTGGGTTGCCAAGGGGCGATCTCGGGAAGCCTCCGGGGACTTGATGATGGCGATTCAAAACTACGAGAAGAGCCTGGCTCTCAACGCAGCCCAACCCGAAGTATACCAACGCGTTGGAGCGTTGAAGGTACGCTTGAGCCAAGCGGCACCTGTCACCAATCCAACGCAGAACCCGACACAATTCGGCGCCAATCCACCCGCGACGACTCGCCAGTAGCTAGTGATCTCAAGCTAGTGATCTCAAAAATGGACTCACACTCAACTGGAAACGAGTAGGGGATCTACTCCAATGGTGCCCAAAAGGTCGCTTAGGTATTGCGCACTTTGGCAACGAATCAATTCTTTCCTTGCAGCTTCCAATCGGGTGCGCAAGTTCAGTCGATCGATTGCGGCTGCGTGGGTCGGCTCCGAGCAATAAGCTTCGAGCGCTTTGAGCTTGATTTGGGCTAGCCGAATATCAACCTGTTGTTTCGCATCCAGTCGCTTCCTGTACCAATCGCTCCCGAGAAGTGACTCTTTGGTGAAGAGCGAACGGAACTCATGATCATGAGTTGATTTTCCCTTCCAACTCCCACTGGCCATAATCTCCAGCAAAGCACGCAGCGGAGGAATTGCAGCTTCGATCGAACCATCTTCAAAATAGATTTCCGCAACACGCCTCTGAGCTTCTGCAATGTACAACACACCGTCTAGGAAGGAATCGAGATCCTGCGTTTCAGGACAGAGAATTTTCTCGTCGAAGACTTTCAAAGGGTTGTCGAATACACGGCCGAAATAGCGGCGAACGAAACGTGAGGTGATCCGGTAACCGAGTCGGCTAACTGGCACCATTACACCGTGATGTTCGCGGTCTTCGAGTTTTTCTAACATCCCATCGCGAATCATTCCGACTGGATCGCGTTCTTCCGGACGTAAGCGGCACCAGATTTCAGGAAC
>JBEICB010000071.1:0-21889 GCA_040373655.1 Pirellula sp.
GATTAGGAGACCAGCGACGGTCGTGACGAGCGCGGAGTAGATTCCCGAGGCTAATTGTCCGGCACCGGCGGTCCCTTGCGAAAGAGCGACTTCTCGGAACGCGATGATCATTCCTGCGACGGTACCGAGTAGTCCTAGCATGGGAGCAAGATTCCCGATGACGGAGAGATATTCGAGTTTTCGGTACATCCTAGCGGCTTGTTCGGCGAGGGCATCTTCGAGCGATTTTTCGATTGCGGGCCAACCGAACTCAATTTCCGCGATGCCGCTTGCAAGTACGTATGCCATCGGGCTCGGTTGGCTTCTGCAGATTCCATCAGCATCTTTGAGTTTACCTTGCGCGAGCATCTGTCGAACGTTCTCGCTAAGGTCCGTTGGAATTAGGTCTTTGCGTCGGAGAGTTAGCCATTGATCGAAGATCAGGTAGACGGCGATGAGGGACAGAGCGATCAGAACCACCATGATTGCGACGCCCAGGATCCCGCCGCTGAAGATGATATTGAACAAGCTTTCTTCGGCGACGGGATTGTTTTGTGCTGGAGTTGCGACCGGGGGTTGTGCGACAGCTGGGTTATATGTGGATAACCCTAAAGCTATTGCCTTGAGCGTTAAGCTCAAAGGGCGCACTCTTGGGGCTGCTAAATGCGATTCAAAATTCCAGCTTGATTTGCTCATGGATGTATTTGTAGTAGAAGCTAAAGGATCAAAGGATAGTGGTCTATTGATTGGGGCTGGTTTGTTTCGTGGCGTCGAGTGTAGCGAGCTGTTTGGCGAGTGCATTGCTGCGGGCTTGCGCAGTTTTTGCGATGGAGGGGCGATCGGAGTGGAGCGATAGGATACGAAGCCATTCGGCGAGTGCTAGTTCGATTTGGTTTGCTTGTTCCAATCTCGTGGCAAGCAACGCAGTAGGACCAGCTTGTGTCGGGATTTGCAAGGAATCGCGAAGCTGAATCCAGGATTCTAGTTCTATTGAGACGACATTATCTACAGGCGTAGTGCGCCATAATTGGATTTGTGCATAGGTTGCGATCAAGCGATGGGTGGGCTTGGCTTGGTCTTTGAGTTTGGTCAGTTCTTTAAGCTTTTCTACTGCTTCAAGACGATTCGGTCCGGTGAGAGACCAAGTGGCACCTAGAAGTTTTAAGGCTGGAGCTTCTTTATTCATCCATACGCTTGCTTCGGAGGCGACTGCTGGAGGGACATTATCAAGTTCAGTTGACCAAGGCAGGGGTATACGAGAGAACAGTAGATCCGGGACTGGATCGTCTCCGATTGCTTGGAAAATTCGACAGGCGACAGCAGGTTGATTGATTGCCAAGGCCGATTCTATCATTTCGGTAACTAGCAAGCGTTGTTGCCAACGGGGAATTTCCCGTTCTGCAAGTGCCATTTGACCGCTGGTGATCACCTTGGGGAAATCCTTGTTCAGCCAAAGTTGATGCGTGCTTTCAAAGGCTGAGGATTTCCAACCGGGCGTTATTCCGACGACTAGATCCCCTGGTAGTGTTGTTGTGCCGGTGCCATTTCGTTTCACAAGGGTGAGCTGTTCGGGTTCCCATGCGACGATAACGCCGTCGAATTCGACAAGCGATTTAGCTTGCCAGCGATCCAAGGACGATGAGCCTGCTTCTCCCCATACAATGCGACTTGGTGCTCCGAGTTTTTCTTTGGCTTGTAGAAAAGCAGCCGATTCTTCGGTGGGTGGCAAGGCTGCGGATGGGGGTAGATTTTGAGCGCAGAGCGTATTTCTGAGCATGCCCGAGAAGCTGATGAGGCTTGCGACGAGTATTGCAAGGGCCATTCCGGGGGGCCGGTGTATTGCGTTGGAGTTTACGAAGAACGATCTATCGGGCACAATCCAGGCAGGTCGACTGGATCTCTTGCTCAGAAACGCGACGTCAGGCGGCATTGTGTTAGGCGTAGGTTGTATTCGCTGCATGGTGTTTGTTGCTGACTGCTATGGAATGCGAAACTGCTTTTGCAAGACTTCGCAAAGTCTCGTTACTAGCTGTGTCGGAGATATTACAATAGCGTTTTTTACCCCCGCGATGGATCGGGAGATCGATCCTGTCATTGTTTTACCTTGTGGTCGAATCAATCGGTTTTTGTTTCATCCTGTTCCCCGTTTCCTTTTGGTTTTTGTATGCTTCAACTAATTACCTATCCGCATCCAACGTTACGGTTTGCTTCGCAACCCATCGTGCGGGTCGATGCAGCTTTGCGTGAGATGGTCGAACAGATGTTTGAAATTATGTACGAGAATCGGGGGGTAGGACTCGCTGCGAATCAGGTGAATTTACCGTTGAGGATGTTCATCGCCAATCCGACGGGGGAAAAAGAGTCAGGTGAAGAACTTGTTTTTCTCAATCCTGTGATTCGCAAGTCGAATGGGTCTGCAGAGTCGGATGAAGGCTGTTTATCGCTTCCTGGAATTCATGCTCCGGTGAAAAGAAACAAGTTCGTGCATGTGAAGGCTTATTCGATTACGGGGCAAGAGATTGATTTGCATGCAGATGGATTTCTAGCTCGAATCATCCAGCACGAGATCGATCATCTTGACGGAGTACTGTTCATCGATCGCGTTGCTCCGGAGACTCAGCGTGTCATTCTCGATGAGCTCAATGGGTTTGTTTCAACTCATGAATCAAAACAGAAGCACGGGCTAATCCCCAGTGATCAGGTGCTCAGCGAACAACGCGAGGATTGGATTGTTCGCTATTGTCGCTGAGCGGTACTTTTGGGTGAGCAATTCTCAGTGGGCCGGCTAGGCTTTCGATGGGCCAGTTGTGCTACTCGAGTTTTACTCGATTTTTACTCGATCGGCTTTTACTCGATCGGCTTTTACTCGATCGGCTTTTACTCGATCGGCTTTTACTCGATCGGCGATTCTTTGTCGCCGTTGCGAAGGAACGGTTTGCGGGCTTGTTTGCCTTCTACCGGGACGAGTGGTCGCACCCAGATATTGCGGAAGCGAACGGGATCACCGTGGTCTTGCAATGAAATGGGGCCCTTGTCTGCGTGTTTTGTGTACTTCGGAGGGCGGTTAAATGGTGTGTCACCCTTGAGTTCGAAGTGGTTCAAAATCAGAACGCCATTGTGCATTGCGGTGATATAAGCTGGAGACTTGAGTTTTCCGTCTGTTTCAAAACGGGGGGCTGTCCAGAAAATATCGTAAGTGTTCCATTCACCTGGTCTACGCATAACATTTGCCATCGGCGGAGTCTGCTTATAGATCGCGCCTGCTTGGCCATCGAAGTAGGTAGGATTTTCGAAAGAGTCGAGCACTTGTAATTCGTAGATCCCCATCAGGAATACCCCGCTGTTGCTACGGCCTTGTCCCGAACCCTTAGCGGGGGTGGCGGCAGACCATTCAATATGAACTTGACAATCACCAAATTCATCGACGCTAGTGATTGAACCGCGTCCCGCGACCAATGCATCTCCTTCGATTTTCCAGTTTTCGGCATTCTTCCAGTGAGACTTATCGGTTCCGTTGAACAGAACTACAGCATCGGAAGGTGGAGCGTCATTGGTCTTACCGGGAGTGACGAGAGGTGGTTGTTTCCATTCGATCCCGTTGAGATATTCTTGGCCCGAACCTAGTTGGGCAAATGCGACAAACCCGAAGGTAGCAAGCGTTGCATTCAACCAAGTTTGTCGTACTATCTCGGATGTTTTGGAACAGACGGAAAAGAGTTTCAAGTGCATGAGGTCAGTCACTTTCGGATAGGGGATCAACGGGGATGCTCCGAGCGAGCCGATTTCGCAGGTAAGCAATACGGGGGAATCCATTACAATAAAGGTAGAATAAACTCCTCTGCTTTCGTTTGCGGGGATTCTACCCATCAAAACTGGATTCGATACTGTACCATTTTCGGTCCGATTTGGGTTACAATCAAGAAGCCCGACCTCCCAACCTCGTTTTTCCTACCTCGAATTTTCTATCGTCAAAGCCTTTATGCTACGCAGTAATTTCTCCCGATGTTTTTTTGGTTCAATGTCCGTTGAGCCTTCAATTCACGCGTCTCTTATTTCTTCTCATCGCCAATTTTGTTCCAGTAGAGGTAACGGGGGCTCGTATTGGTTTGCGATGGGGATCCTGGGTTGCGTATTGCTCGGGGCAATTTTGGATGGAAAGAATCTCAACGCGACGGAAACTGTTACTCAAGAAGCAGCGGCTGGGACAAGCAATGCTGCTGGGGTAATTCAGCCTGGGGATCGTATCGCATTGATCGGTAGTGGTTGGGTTGAACGCATGCATCGGCATCCTTGGTTTGAGATGATGCTTTCGATGGAAGTTCCAGGCGTGACGTTTCGCAACATGGGATGGAGCGGAGACACCGTTCACGGCGATGCTCGGGCTGTGTTCGGATCGCGACCTGACGGTTATCAGCGGTTGATTAAGGACTCGGAGATTGCGGCTCCGAATCTAGCGATTTTGTGTTACGGAGAAAACGAGGCGTTTCTCAATGAGAAGGAGCGTGCGGAGTTTTTGAGTGGTTACCGCAAACTCGTTGATGATTTAAAGGCCAAAGGGAGTCGGATTGTTTTGGTAATTCCCCGGCAACGTGAAGATGCTGGTCCTGAGTTTCCGAACCCAGCTTACTACAACAGCAACCTCGCACAGGTGGCAAATGGGATTCGCGCGTTGGCAAAAGAGACCGGAGCGGCGCTGATTGATCTGGAGAAGTTCGCACCGGACCAACGGTTCACTGAAGAAGGAATTGCTTGGAACGACAAAGGGTACCGAGCTAGCGCTAAGGAGATGATGAGGCAATTGGGCTTCGCCAGCCCTAAATTGGATCGCGTTGGCGTGAACAAGCCAGAGTTGCTCGAAGAGCTGCGGACTGCTGTGGCTTCGAAAAACGAGTGGTTTTTCCATCGATACCGCCCCCAAAATGAAACTTATTTGTTTCTATTTCGAAAGCACGAGCAGGGTAACAATGCCGTGGAAGTCGAGCAGATGGAGCAATTTGTTCGAGATGGAGAAGCAAAAATTACGCAGTGGCTTAAAGACAATCAAGTTGCTCCGATTGCAAAGTAGACGCATTGTTATCACGCCGTTCGATACGACTTGGTGAGCCTCAGCGGCAAGGACTCTCTATCGAGTTGATGCAAACGTAATCAACGACTTTCCGGCTGCGAAGTTTTCGGCTCTCTGAACCTGTTCCTTCAACCCAATAGAATTGACTATGCATCCAAACGTTCGACAAAAAAAGCAGTTTACGTGTCAAAAAGACCTACTAAGGCTTGCTCTCTGTGCAGGAACCATTGCGAGCGTCGGTCTGCCGCTGAGCGATGCCAGGGGTGAAGATCCGCTTTGCAAGCCCAAAGAGTTGGCAGTGAGTTGGCAAATTGAACCGCTTGCGCTCGACGCAAACGAAGGGTGTGCCATTGGAGATATTGACGGGGATGGCAAGCAAGACATTGTTGCGGGGCGCAATTGGTATCCAAGTCCATCGCTTACGCCGCGCCCGCTGCGAACAATCGAAGACTGGAATGGGTATGTCCAGAGTAATGGCGATTTCCTTCTGGACGTTAATCGAGACGGTCGCACGGACGTCATTGCTGGCTCGTTTGTTCCAACAGAGTTGGCTTGGTACGAAAATCCAGGTGCGGAAGGTCTGCGACTCGGGCGGACTTGGACGCGTCATTTATGGGTGGATACGAAAGCCTCAGAGAATGAAGCCCAGTTGATGCATGATATCGATAAAGACGGGATCTTGGATTGGGTGGTAAACAGTTGGAATGCCAAGAATCCCATGACGATTTGGCGTTTGGTCGATAATGGCAATCGCGATGGCAAGGCTTCTAGCTACAACATTGAGCAAAAAGTGATTGGCCGATCTGGAAATCAGCACGGAATGGGAGTTGGGGATATCAATGGCGACGGTCGAGATGATGTCTTATTGGGACATGGTTGGTATGAACAACCCGAGAAGCCTTGGGATGGCGAATGGAAATTTCATGCCGATTGGAATATCCAAGGAAGCATTCCGATGATTGTCGTCGATTTGGATAAAGATGGAAAGAACGACATTATTGTTGGTCAGGGGCACGACTACGGATTGTATTGGTGGCGGCAGGTGGGAGTGAAGGCCGACGGTTCGATCGATTTAGAACGCAAGTTGATCGACAATGGGTTCTCGCAACCTCACGCGATTGCCATGGCTGACTTGGATGGGGATGGCAAGCAGGAGATCATCACCGGCAAGCGATACTATGCACACAATGGTGGGGACCCAGGTGGACAGGATATGCCTGAGATTCATGCGTATTCCTACGTTGATGGGCAATTCACCAAGTCCGTCATTGAACAGGGGCACGTAGGGGTTGGCTTGCAGATCGCTACTGGCGATATCAATGGAGATGGGCGTGTTGATATTGCTGTTGCAGGTAAGAGTGGCACGTATGCTTTGCTCAACCTGCCAAAGTAGCCTTGCTGTCTAGCAGTGTTTTTTGATTTGAGCGGATCGATTGGGTATTGTTTTAATTCTTTTTGTAAACGCGAACCCAGTCGATCAGGAATTGAGCAGGGAAGTTGGTTTGAGGAGAGACATCTCCCACGAATCCCCCCCCGACGGCGAGATTCAATACGATGTGAAAAGGTTGATCAAATGGGGCGGGATAGTTCCCGTTTTCGCTAGTCCACTCCTTTTGCACGTTCCAAACTTTACCATCGAGGAGCCAGCGAACTTCTCCTTCCTCCCATTCGATTCCGTAGACATGGAAGTCTTCGGAGAAATCGATGCTTTCGAACTTTTGAGTTTTGCCTTTGAAGGTGTTTCGAGGCCAAGCGCCTCCAAAGTGGAGGGTCCCCCACAGCGTATCCGTCTCTTGGCCTTTGAATTCTAAGATGTCGATTTCGCCACTGGCGGCCCAAGTACCGTATTTCTCATCGGTTGGAAGCATCCAGAAAGCTGGCCACAGACCTTGTCCTGCTGGTAGTTTCGCGCGGCACTCAAATCGTCCGTATTTCCAATCCCCGCGTCGTTTGCTTCGAATTCTTCCGGACGAGTAGTCACGTTCCGTTCCTGCGATACCGGTTTTTTCTTTCCAAGCTTCTAGAACTAGGAAGCCGTTTTCGACGCGTACGTTTTGGGAGCGGTCTGTATAGATCTGCAATTCGTTGTTTCCGCCGCCAAAAGCGTTGACTTCGATTTCCCACTTGGAGTAGTCGAGTTGGTTCCCGCTGAATTCGTCGTTCCAGATCTGTTCCCAGCCTTGCGGATCTTGTGCTTGGGTAGCAAAGGGCGTTACTAAGCTGGAGAGAGCACTGACGGTAGCAAGCAGGCCGGCGCGAAGTGTCATATTCATGGTTTAGGAGCCTTTACGGAAGAATGGTGGTGTCGGTGTGTTCGTAGCCTGGGGCACAGCAACAGAGGAAGACTAGGTCTTCGCTGTGATTGTTTTCGATACAGTGGGCAACACCTGGCGGAATTGCAATGGCGTCACCAGAGCCAACGGTACGTTGGGTACCGTTCAGGTGCATCAGCCCCTGGCCGCGGAGGATGTAATAGATTTCTTCAGTTTGCGGATGCATGTGCAACTGTGTTTTGACGCCGGGAGGAACAGTGGCCTCAGCTAACGATTGATTGCGGATTGACGAATTTCGATGTGCCAAGAGTTCGCGGATGGTCGATCCGTCTTTGGTGATAAATGGAGTACAATGATCTCTGTTGATAACTTCCATTGGATTTGTCTTTCCTATGCCAACTGACTCGAGAATCCGAATCTTACTGTGTTCTTCGTCGATGAACGGAGGAGGAAGCGAACGTCAGTTGCTTTACTTGCTCCGAGGGCTCGATCGGACTCGATTTGTGCCGTTGCTTTATCTGTTTTTCGAAGAGGGCGCATTGCTCGAGGCGGTTCCGAAGGACGTGCCGATTTATTCATTTTGGAAGAATCGAACGCGGCCGAAACTTCAATGGCCCGGGCGGATGCATCGACAGTATATCTCTGATCTAACCAATGTCATCCGGAAAGAGCGAATTGAGGTGACTTACGACCGGCTCTTTCATATGACGCTGGTAGCTGGGCCAGCGACTCAGGCCACTGATTGTCCTCGGGTATCGACGATTGTCTCTCCGCCCGAGCACGATCTTCAGAGGCGTGAAGAACGTTGGCAATGGATCAAACGTAGAAAGTTGTCGAAGGCTTACCAACAAAGTGGGGCTTTATTGAGTGTTTCGGCGGGAACAGCGCGAGCTGCGAGTGAGTTTTATAAAATTCCGTATTCTCAGTTTCAGATCGTGCCGAGCCCACTGGATATCGACGGGATCGACCAGAAAAAACTTGCAGCGTTTCCCGAAACGCCTGGCTCAGGAATGGCGCTTAACGATCCTAGACTCAAGCACATCGTATCGGTAGGGCGTTTGAGTCAAGAAAAAGGTCACTCCGACTTGTTGGAGGCGTTTCGCCAGCTTGTTGAACGACAATTGGTCGAGAAGGGTGGCGTGGATTACCGATTGCACGTGGTGGGGGATGGCCCATTGATGGAAAGTTTGCGAGAAAAAGCGAGTCGAGATGGAGTAAGACCTTTCGTTTTTTTTCATGGCCATTTGTCAAATCCCTACCCGTTGATGCATCGGGCGGACTTGCATGTTCTACCCTCGCACTACGAGGGACTTCCGAACGTGATGTTGGAATCGATGGTGCTGCGATGTCCCGTATTGGCGACGGATACGAAACAAGGTGCTGGTGAATTCCTAAGGGAGCATCCTTTTGGCAGGTTGGTTCCAGTGAAAGATCCAAGTGCGATGGCTACGGCTATGGCGGATCGATTTCAGAATCCTGAAGGATGGTTGGGAGTGGTGGATCAAGCCGAGAGCTATACACGTCGATATCATGGGTTAGGCCACTGGATTGAAACTCTATCGCAACTCTTCGAGCGAGTTGCAAGGCGGAACGGATGAGTACAGAGAAAACTGCGCAACCAATACTCGTATCGAATTCTCAACTTGCAGAGATCTTCGAGGAGATGGCTGATCTTCTTGAGCTATCCGGCGAAAATGCTTTTCGCGTGAGAGCTTATCGCAGCGGGGCGGCGGCGATCGCAGGGTTATCGCAACCTGTCGCTGAATTGATCGCCAGTGGATTTGATTTAACAACGATCGATGGTATCGGGGGAACTTTAGCGGAGAAATCCAATGTTGTTGTACAATCTGGCCGTCTTCCACAACTTGAGAAATTAAGGGAGTCTGTGCCTCCGAGTTTACGAGACGTGATGCGGGTCCCTGGGTTGGGTGCAAAGAAAGCGATAAAGCTGCATCAGGAATTAGGCGTTGTCGATTTGAGTACGCTGAAGGCGGCTTGTGTTTCTGGTCGAGTCGAAGGGCTTAAGGGGTTTGGGAAGAAGACGCAGGACAACATTCTTCAGAACTTGGAAATTGTCATGCAAGCAGCGATGCGTCTGCGACTCGATCAGGCAGAAGAGTTGGTGGAGCGTCTGCGATTACACTTTCATGGGTGTCCATCGCTGGAGAAAATTGATTTTGCTGGGAGCTATCGTCGACGCAAGGAAACAGTGGGTGATTTGGATATTCTGGTGGTAAGCGATGAACCGGACCAAGTGATGGATCGGTTTGCTACGTTCCCGGGAGTTCAGGAACAGATTGCGCGTGGCGAGACGAAGATGAGTGTCCGGTTGTCAAATGCGTTTCAGGTAGATTTAAGGGTTGTCGAAGGGCATTGCTGGGGGGCAGCATTGCAGTACTTCACTGGGAGTAAAGAGCATAACGTCCACGTGCGTTCGATTGCTAAAACGAAAGGGCTAAAAATTAGCGAGTATGGTGTCTTTGCAGAGGCGGACGAACAGGTTGCGATCGCAGGTGAAGACGAAGTTGGATTATACGCTGCGATTGGAATTCCATGGGTTCCGCCAACGCTTCGAGAGAATAGATTTGAATTTCAAGCCGATTTTACGAGTCGACTAGAGCGATTAATACAAGTCGAAGACATTCGCGGCGATTTGCACATGCATACGACCTACACCGACGGTGAAGCATCGATCGAGCAGATGTTGCAAGGCGCTGTCGAGCGAGGTCTGCATTATATTGCCATCACCGATCATTCCAAACGGGTCAGTGTTGCGAGGGGACTTGATGACGAGCAAGTTCTCAAGCAGTGGAAGGAAGTCGATCGCCTTGCAAAAGAATGGGAAGATAAAATATCGGTTTTTAAGGGTATCGAATGCGATATCTTGGAAGATGGAACGATGGACTTAAAGGATTCAACGTTAGCGCAAGCGGATTGGGTGACAGCGAGTATCCATTTTGGACTCAAGCAGAGTCGGCAGGAGATAACGGATCGTATTCTTTTCGCAATTCGACATCCACATGTTCATGCGATTTCGCATCCCACAGGCAGGTTACTTTCTCGGAGGCAGGCTTATGAGGCGGACTGGACAGCGATCATGCAAGCTGCGGCAGAGCATGGCAAATGCCTAGAGATCAATGCGAACCCAGAGCGGTTGGACTTAAGTGATCTATTGGCTGCCGCTGCTGCAGATCACGGTGTGAATTTGGTGATCAATACCGATGCACACGCTACAAGCCAGTTTGGGCTTATGCGATATGGAGTCCAAGTGGCTCAAAGAGCTGGATTGACCAAAGAGAGCATCCTGAATACTAGGACACGCGAAGAATTTAAGAGTTGGTTGTCGGATCGATCCCGATTTCCTGTTCGAGGTGGGTGACGCGTGCCGAGAGATGTTCGACTAATTCCTTCAATGCATCGACTTCTTGCTGCAAGTTGGTTACGGATGCGTTTGATGGAGAATGCCGCGTCGTGGCTGGTGAACTGTTTGAAGTAGAGGAACTGGAGTCATCACTATCTTCTGCGGAATCGATCGCCGCACCAGATACCCCGCTTGCGACACTCTTTTGAAGAGATTCGAGTTCCCATTCGGGGTAGAGGTTATGGGAAAGAATTTGGCCGCGACCTGGAGGGGAGAGTTCAATGACCAGATTTCTCCGTACAAGTTCTGAGACGAGACGTTTGAGTTCATCGATATCGTTGATTGGTTCCATGCGTGAAGCGCGGGTACGAAGTTCACCGAGAGTTTGTTCTCCTCGCAGTAGAAGTTCGGTCATTACTGCGGCTTCGACTTTGCTAAGGCCTAGCCAATTGTATGCGTAATGGCGGACTTTCGTTGTTCGTCCGTTTCCTTGGACGATGGTTACGGCACCGAGGCCACGTAGTTCATCGACAATTGATTCGACTTGTTCGACGGTATAGTTGGTGATAGGAAGTCGATTGCTTTTCTGATTACATCCAGTGACTAGTCCGGTAAAGGTCATCGGATAAGCGTCGGGAGTCGTTTTGGATTTCTCCATGAGGGTACCGAGGACTCGGCGTTGCTTAGATGTGAGAGGTTTCCACTGCGGTTCAGCGGTCGCTAGAGGGTTCGAAGCGGTTTCGCTCATGGGAGATCTGATTCCGGAAGGCTTGGAAGAGAATTCAATAGGACTTTCAGTTGCAACTTTGCAACTAGCATCAATCTATCGCAGGAGGGGGGCCTTTTTGAAGTCCCCCTCGGGTCCAATCGCAAGTCCATCCGGGAAACGCGAATGAAGGAAATGGATCAGGAGCGATCCAGTCTTTGGATTCGTACACGAGATCGAATTGTCGATCAGGGCGTATTTTGCCTAGTCGGAAGCGTTTGTAGAGATGATGTGTTTTGGGATCTACTTTGACCTTTCCGCTAGGTGCGTCGAATTCAATACCTTTTTCAAGTTCCGCTCGGATTTTGTCGGGTTCTGAAGATTTAGCGCGGCGGTAGGCTTCTTTCCAGAGATGAACTTGTAGATAAGCGGCTTCCATTGGATCGTCGGTGACTCGGTCGTATCCGAAAGCTTTTTTAACTTTGGAAACGAATTGGCGATTTGCAGGAGTATCGATGGATTGAAAATAGCTCCAGGCTGCATAGTGTCCTTGAGCAACGTCCGGTGGTAGTCTTCTGAGTTCGTCTTCCCCTACGCTCGTAGAGAGGATTGGCAGGGTGTTTGGGTCAGGGAAGCTAGCTTTGAACGCATTGAAGAAATGGATGTTGCTATCCCCGTTGATGGTATTGAGGAGCAGATCGGGTTTGGCAGCTCGAATTGCGTCGAGTGTGGCTGCAAAATCTCGGTGTCCGAGCGGTACATAGGCTTCGCCGACAGCTTCCAATCCTTTGAGCTGAAGATACTTCTTTACGATGTAGTTTGCTGTTTTAGGGTAGAGGTAATCACTGCCTAATAGAAATATCCGTTTTTTGTTGCCACCTTGTTCATCGAGAAAATAATCGATGGCAGGAAGGATTTGTTGATTGGGTGTACTGCCGAAGTAGAAGACATTTCTGTGTGATTCAGCGCCTTCGTATTGAAGGGGGTAGAAGAGTAGAGGTTGTTTGCTGGCGGCTTTATTGCCAAGAACATAAATCGATGTTGGGTTTTGGATTTCGTCGATGACGGCTTTACGATCGGAACTAGTCCAGCAACCGAAGATGACATCGACGTTTTCTCGATCGATTAGATCGCGTGCACGGCGACGAAAAAGATCTTGGCGTGAACGTCCGTCTTTAACGACAGATTCGAATTCGACATCTGGGAATTCGCCGCTGGCGTTGATTTCTTCGATTGCCAGAATTTCAGCGTGCCGCAAGGACATTTCGCTCATTCCCATCGTGCCGGTTTGGGAGTGAAGGATTCCAAGCTTAATTTTTGGGGGCACCTTGCGGGGGGTGAGCCAGTCGAAATATTTACTTTCATCAGACCCACAGCCGACAACGCAGGAAAGGTAACAAACGATCAAACAAGCCATCAGCCTAAGTGATGAATAATGTTTGGGATACCGATTAGCTTGGGCATGATTTACGGCGGTAGGCATCGTTGTTGTTCTACTCTTCCATCAATTGGGTGAGGATGTCTTCAAAGGGTTGGGAGGAGATGCTCAGTTCACCTCGAAAGGGATTGTCGAGCGAAGCGATCAGAAAGATCATCAACCCCATAAATGCAGCGAGGAAGCCGCCGAGATATAGGTGATTAAGGATCTTCATATCGAACATCCAGACTAAAGCGATATTCATCAAAGCCCCGATTAAAACAACGGTCCACATAACTGCCGGGATCGAAGTTGTTACCGAAAACAATCTCAGTCGCCTGGCTTCGAGGTAATTATTGAATTGTCTTAGAGCCTCTGCGTGGAGGATCTGTTGCCCGGGGGTTTTAGGTTCAAACTCGATCAACTGCTCATGAAACGCCACCATGCGTATGTTTCCTTCTTCAGGGACTAGCCCTTTCTTTTGAGCAGGCCAAGCATACTTCACGACGTAGCGAGTGTAGTCTCTGAGCGTCCAGATCATGTTGGTTCGCTCTGGTTCGGGGTAGGCGGAAACGTCGCGAACCAAAGCTGAAAGCGTGGAGGCTTCTTTCGAAACAATCGTTTCTACAGAACTAAAATTCTGATAGGCAGCCACGGCCAGGAGGCCGAGGAGCAAGCCATAAAAGACACCGAAGCAGGATAGCATGTAGCCGATCAAATCATTGATATCGGATCGCTTTCTTAGGAAGGTGCGTAAAACAGGACGTACCAGGAAGGTACCGAGCCAGCTGAAGAGAACGAACGCTCCAGTGATAAGCACCGCAAGGGATGCGCTCGGGATATCGTAGATCCAATAGAACATGTTGAAGGGTCCAAGCTGTCGAGGGCGGAATATAGTGCGATTATGATTCGCAAGCCCAAGGAATTCCAGTCAAGCTTGCTGGAAGCGATCGGTCTTCTAAAGTCTTTCTTTCTGCAATGTAGTCTAAGGTAGTGGTATATACGTTTTCGTTAGGTACTTTCGCTCCATCCCAGCAAGCTCCGAAATTGGTGGAGCGATTGTCCGAGGGTTTTGAGCGGTTGCCCAAGCGCAAACAGATAGCTTGTGATTCCTGTGAAGCCTTTTAGAGCAAAGGCATAAGTGATCCCAAAAACGACAATATTCATCGGCAGGATGAAGCTCCAGATCAAACGCCGATCAAGCTGAAGGCGAGAAACGGAAGTTGAGCGGAGTTCAACGTAGACCGACAGAAGGTGATAAGCGAGTCCGGCACCCAAGACAAGGCAACGGATGAAAGCCGGGAGTATCAGGGCGCTAGCAAGCCACAAGAGCATCGGTGCACTGGGTAGAAAAAAGGGTGCGCACTGAGCTAACCAGTTATCGTTCGATGAGCCGCCGAGATTCTCCCGCGGATAAGCAGAGTCGTTGATGGACGGATTTTCTTTGCCGTTGAGCCTGAATTTGTTCAGGAGCCAGTTTTTGAGCAGGGTAAAGGCTTGCCCTCCCCCTCGAAAAAGGATGAAGTTTACGATTGTGTGGGACAGTTGACGTTCCCTGGAAATCCATTTCAGAAGCCACTCGTGCGAGGGGCGTTGGGAACGAAACAGGATATAAACGAGTGCAAAACCAAGCCAAAACATGGTCGCATATACTGGGTAGTCACCTGTTATCAGGATCCATCGCAATGTTTCGGCTATGAAAACGGGACTCTGCACCAGCGTCAAAGTAGCAATCGGCCATTTCAGCCGTCGAACAATTTCGTCGATTCGCTGGGCAAACACAAGGAAACTCCCTGGCAGAAACCGATCGGACCTTGGAATTTACCCCCCTAAGGGTAAGCTTTATCAAAGTAACAATGACGGGGCGGATCAATCGCGCCGTTAGATGGTAGGGTACCTGAATCCTTCTTGAAAACAAGAACAGAGCCAAGCGATGAGTGGAAGCGAGTACGATCTGGTGGTTCTCGGTGGTGGTCCTGGAGGTTATGTGGCGGCGATTCGTGCTGCACAACTCGGACTCTCTGTGGCTTGCGTGGATGAGAACGACAAGTTTGGCGGGACGTGTTTGCGAGTCGGATGCATTCCGAGCAAGGCGCTTCTTGAGTCGAGCCATTTGTACCACGACACCAAGTCATCGTTGGGAGTGCACGGGATTCAGGTAGGTCAGGTTCAATTGGATCTGGCGGCGATGATGAAGCGAAAGGAGCAAATTGTTCAGACGCTTACAGGCGGAATTGATTTGCTTTTCAAGAAAAACAAAGTCGTCGGTTACCGCGGGCGGGGTGTGATCACCAGCCCCACTAGTATTGATGTAACGATTGACGGCAAAGTGACGACTTTACGCGGAAAGCGGCTATTGATCGCGACGGGCTCGAAGCCCGCATCGATGCGAGGGGTTGAGGAGGACGGTGTTCGCATCGGTAACTCGACGACTGCGTTATCGTTTGACAAGGTTCCGGAACGATTGACGGTGATCGGAGGGGGATACATTGGACTAGAGTTGGGTAGTGTCTGGAACCGGCTTGGTAGCAAGGTAATTGTTTTGGAGGCTATGGATCGAATCCTTCCTGGAATGGATCAAGAGTTAAGCCAGTTGGCGCAAAGGGTGTTTACTCGTCAGGGAATCGAGTTTCGGCTTCAGTCATGGGTGGAATCTGCACGAGTCCAGGGGGATAAGTGCATTGTGAAGTGCAAGGAACAGGAGCCGATTGAATGCGATCGCGTATTGCTTGCGGCCGGGCGGGTTCCTTTAAGTCAAGGGATCGGTTTGGAGAACTTGGGTATCGAGGTCGACAAACGCGGATTTGTACCAGTCGACTCCAACTATCAAACGAAGGTGCCGGGAGTTTATGCGGTGGGAGATATTATTGGCGGTGCGATGCTTGCACACAAAGCAATGGAAGAGGGGGTCATTGTCGTCGAGCGATTTAGTGGAATTCATTCGCATTTCAACTACGACTGCATTCCCGCGATTGTCTATACGCACCCGGAAATAGCCACGGTGGGCAAAACAGAAGAGCAACTAAAGGAGGCGGGGATTGCTTATAAGAAGGGTGTTGGAGCTTACGGTGCCAATGGCCGAGCCCGAACGCTCGGGGAGGCTGAAGGCAGAGTGAAGATACTTGCGGACGCAAGGACCGACAGGGTCTTGGGGGTGCATATCCTCGGAGCCCGCGCTGGGGACTTGATCGCAGAAGCTGCAGTAGCGATGGAGTTCGGAGCGAGTAGTGAAGACATCGCAAGGAGTTGCCACGCGCACCCAACCCTTTCAGAGACGCTTCATGAAGCGGCTTTGGCAGTCGATCAGAGAGCCATCCATTCCGCGTAGCTCCCTTGTGGTTGCTAAGCATTCCTAAGTGTCGGTTTCCTTTGTCCTACGATTCTTCGAAGTACTCAATCAATGCCTCGTTACAATCCTGCAGTCATCGAACCAAAGTGGCAACAGTACTGGGAACAGAACAAGACGTTTCGTTGTCCTGATCTGCCCGACCCGAAGGGTAGAGGCAAGCTGTATGTTTTGGACATGTTTCCTTATCCAAGCGGTGCGGGACTGCACGTAGGTCACCCGGAGGGTTACACCGCTACGGACATTTATTGCCGTTATTGGAGGATGCAGGGAAAGTCGGTTTTGCATCCGATGGGATACGATGCTTTTGGATTGCCGGCTGAGGAGTATGCAATTCGTACGAATACTCCACCGAGACAGAGCACCGAAGCGAACATTGCCAACTTCACTCGCCAGTTGAAGATGCTTGGATTTTCCTATGACTGGGATCGGTGTTTAGCAACGACAGATGTGGAGTATTTCCGTTGGACGCAGTGGATCTGTTTGGTGCTGTTCGACACTTGGTATGATCATGCACAGGGTAAAGGGCGAGCGATTGCGGAATTGCCGATTCCCGCCGAGATCGTGGCCCAAGGGGAAATTGCTGTTGAAAAGTATCGCGATCAACATCGGCTCGCCTACCAAGATGACGCGTTGGTGAATTGGTGCCCCGCATTAGGGACGGTGTTGGCAAACGAAGAGGTGATCGATGGGAGGAGTGAGCGAGGAGACCATCCGGTACAGCGTATTCCACTGAGGCAATGGATGCTCAGAATCACCGCTTATGCGGATCGTTTGCTCGCTGATCTTGATTCTTTAGATTGGTCTCCGGGAATCAAGAAACTGCAAGCGGATTGGATAGGACGTAGCTTGGGAGCGGAGGTTGATTTTGCCATCATGCCGCAAGGTGACTGGGGGAATTGGCTAGCGACACGTTCTCGGTCCGGGTTCCCGGCTGGGCCTGATTCCCAAACGTTGAGAGTGTACACGACGCGACCCGACACTCTATACGGCGCGACCTACATGGTGGTTGCCCCAGAACATCCTTGCGTGCAGCGAATCACTACGCCCGAACTACGTTCTTCCGTGGAAGCTTACGTACAGTCGGCATCGTTCAAGAGCGATCGAGATCGCACAGAGGGGGACAAGAAGAAAACGGGGGTATTCACTGGCGCCTATGCAATCAATCCGGTAACCGAGCTTCCGATCCCAATATGGATCGCGGACTATGTGCTAGCGAGTTACGGTACTGGCGCGATTATGGCGGTTCCCGCTCACGACACGCGGGATTATGAGTTTGCAAAAACGTACGGGTTGGAGATTATTCAAGTCGTTGAGCCGAAGGATGCCACAGCGGAGGAACTTCGTGCGATTCGCGAAGGTGAAATTTGTTTTGCGGATGAGGGAATTGCCATCCATAGCGGTGATTTTTCAGGACTGGCGACGCAGGAAGCGAAGCAGCGGATGACACAGTGGTTGAGCCAGCGAGGCGTTGGCCGACAAGCTGTGAATTACAAGTTGCGGGATTGGCTCTTTAGTCGGCAGCGTTTTTGGGGCGAACCTTTCCCGATCCTTCATGAATTGGATGCCGACGGGAAACCCAACGGGCGGAAACGTGCAGTACCTGTCGAAAGCCTGCCGGTGGATTTGCCCCATTTGGAGGATTTCAAGCCTCATGGAAGGCCTGAACCGCCATTGGCCAAGGCGGATGATTCTTGGTTGTATGTTGAACTTGATGGAAAGAGTTATCGGCGAGAAACCAATACCATGCCACAGTGGGCTGGATCGTGTTGGTATTACTTGCGCTTTATTTCTCCTGGATCTAGCACCGCCATGGTGGATCGGGAACAAGAGGCGGCTTGGATGCCGGTAGATTTGTATATCGGGGGTGCGGAGCATGCTGTGTTGCACCTTTTGTATTCAAGGTTTTGGCACAAAGTGTTGTACGACCGAGGGTATGTAACGCACAAAGAACCGTTCCAGCGATTGGTAAACCAAGGGATGATTCTGTCTTATGCTTATAAAGATAAGCGTGGGGCGTTGATATCTGGCGACTCGATCCATGAAGACGAGCAAGGTTGTGCGACGCATAAGGAGACAGGAGAGGTCTTAGAGCGTATCGTCGCTAAGATGTCGAAGAGCTTAAAGAATGTGATTGACCCTGAGGGAGTGGTAAAAGAGTACGGTGCTGATGCGCTTCGGCTGTACGAAATGTTTATGGGACCGTTGGAGGCAACGAAGCCATGGAGCATGCAGGGGGTCAATGGAGTTAGAAATTTCTTAGATCGTGTTTGGCGGTTGATGGTCGACACCCGGACAGAGGAGAATCAGTTGCTCGATGGTGTGCAAGATGTTGCACCGACAGCGGAGCAGGAGAAAGTGATTCATGCGACAATCGCTGCCGTTACGCGTGACGTCGAGCAATTATCGTTTAATACTGCGATTGCTCGAATGATGGAATTCGTGAATTATTTCACGAAGGAAGAGGTTCGACCCGTACAAGCCATGGAGACATTGACGCTTTTATTAGCACCCTTTGCTCCGCATCTTTGCGAGGAGTTATGGGCTGTACTAGGACATTCCAGCACGTTGGCTTACGAACCGTGGCCTGTGTTTGACCCACAGAAACTGAAAGCAGCAGCAGTGGAGATACCGTTGCAAATCAATGGAAAATTGAGGGCGAAGATGACGGTTTCGGCGGATTGCAGTCCAGAGGAACTTGAACAAGCCGCTCGTTCGCACGATCGACTTGCCGAATTGCTTGAGGGCAAGCAAATTGTCAAGGCGGTTGTGGTTCCAGGGCGTATGGTAAATTTTGTGGTGAAGTAGTCTCAGGAAGTAAGATCGCCGGTTCTTATTGAGATTTGTCGTCATCAGGAATTTTATAAATCAAAGCTCCCTTTCGGCGGGGAAGCAATTGAAGAATCAGGGGTTTTGCCATGCAGGAATCCGCGGAACATGGAGCAGAGGGGGATGACCGAGAGTTGTCAGATGTGCTTGATGCTACGGAAAGGAACGGGACTTCGCTCGACAATTATGTCACAGAAAATACTCGAAGCTTCCGACGACGTGTGGAACGCCGCACGCTACTGATCGTGACGCTGTTACTAAGTCTAATGATCGGGATTCGATTACTGCTTATGGCAACGATTCTTGTTCCGGGATTCAACGCTTCAATGAGTAGTTGGTTACCCGGGGAGTGTAGACTGCAGAATTTGGGAGCAACGATTTGTTTGATCTTTGGTACTTACAATCTACTCGCACTCACTGGCTGGCTTATGAAGGATGGTTGGGGGTGGTGGATGTCAGTGGTTGCGATCCCCTGGGTTGCATTTCAATGGATTGCGAGTGGGATCATCATGATTAAGTTCTCTGAGAATCGATTGCCTGGTCAGTTGGTGCTAGGCATAGGGATTCTGCTTGTGATTCCCATGAGTTTTTTGGTTTGGATGATGATGGGCAGGAAGACGCAGAATCGCTTTGGAGTCATGGCTGGTCAACGTCTTCCGTTGATTGTGGCGAACTTGGTGGGCTCTTTGGTTTCTGGGGCATTTGCATTGTTTTTGATGCAACAACTGCGTTAGACCCACAGTTTAAGTCGGCCATCAAGTCGATCGGGGAGCGCTCGATCGACCCATCTGTGGATCTGTTTTGCGTTGTAGCGGACAGAGAAATGCCCGCAGATGATCAGATCGTTTTTGAACTGGTCTTTGCGTTCGACAAAGTCATCGAGGTGCATATGGCCATCTTTGTGGATGCGATCCTTTCGATGATCAGGTGCTAGAAAAGTCATTTCCGTGATCAAGATCTTCGCGCGCAGCATATCGGGGTTACGGTCAAGTCCTTCGGGTGCGGTGTCACCTGTATAGGCTACGAGAGGAATTCTGGTTTCAAACGTAACCTCGGTGCCCCTGAGTTTGAGGTCTCTGATTTGTTCGCCTGAGAAATCTTGGTATTCCGGTTTGAGTTTCTTGCGGCGTTCCCAAACAATAAATCCGAGGGCGGGGATGGAATGTTTCATAGCGTGGGTAGAGACAATTAGTTCCCTCGAAAGTTCAATATCTTGGTTTTCTCGAACGGGAATCAACTCGCAAGGCATTCGTCCTCGATCTAACCTAGAGACCACCTTGAGCATCTGTTCGACTGTGGCTTTTGCATAATCAGGTAGGTAGATCGTTGGTGGTTCCATCTTCATCATTCGCCTTCTGGCGATGTAAGAAGGAATTGCGGCGATATGATCGAGGTGTGGATGGGAGATGAAGTAGCGAGGAAGAGCCATAAAGTCCCAGGGTTGTGCACCGAGATCAAATCCGATTTTCAGTTCAGCGATGCGCCAATAGCTTTGCACTGCCGCCCGCGAGTAACCATCGATAGTTAAACCTTGGTGGTGTATGCCGAGTGTAGGGGCGTTATCTACGGATCCGATAGCATCGGATGCTTCCTGGGAAATCAACTCTCCGGTTGCTGTAGGTTCCTTCGAGGGTTCGGTTTGGGGGGATTGGTTCTTCTTCATGATGCCGAACTCGGTGGAAAGTATTCCGAGAGAAGTGATTCAATCAGTGGTACTAGCTGTTCTTGAGCTTGGGATGACCAGTTCAGTACGTCTGCATGATCGGTAACTGTTGCGTTGTCACTGTTGGCGACGTTGGTGACGATTGAGAAAGCAAGTACGGGAATTTTGCGTTCGAAAGCAAGCTTAGCTTCTGGCACGGTACTCATGCCGACCATATCAGCGCCTAGGTTTCGAAACATTCTGTATTCGGAGCGAGTTTCGTAATTTGGACCGAGGGTTGCCCAGTAGGTTCCCGTGGAGAGTGCAAACCCAAGTTTCAACGCTGATTGCTGAGCTCGCTCGATCCACGTGCGATCGTAAAGCGTTACGTTGCGTGAGAGGTTGCCGTAATTGGGCTTGGACTGGAAGATAATAGGTTGAGCACGAAACATTCCGTCGATGTGAGAGTCCATCAAAACAACTTGGCCAGAGCGAAACCTCGGGTTGATACCTCCGGATGCATTCGACAGAATCAGTAGTTCGATATCTAGGTCGATCAATGTTTGCACTGGTACGAGGGCTTGTGCCATTTGCCATCCTTCGTACAGATGGCAGCGTCCTTGCAAAGCGACCACTGGGGTATGACCAAGTTCTCCAAGGATTAGATTCCCGGCGTGACCACTGACGCGTGGAGTTGGGAATTCGGGGATGTCTTCGAATTTAAAAATACGAGTGGGTGCGATTCGATGAGCGAGATCACCGAGTCCACTACCGAGCACGATACCAACTCGTGGTTGGAATCCAGCGGAACGTGCGCGAATGAACTCTATGGATTTCAAGCCCATCGATGAGGGCACGGACATTTCCGGCTTTATTGCGGATGCGACTGAAGGTTGTCTTGACACCGTATTGAGTGAATACCAATTAGAAGAAGACTTGAATCGTATTCGAATAGGCGACCGACGGTTACTTTCCGCGCTTGACGTCGGCTTCTAGAACGCCAGTAACGAGAGTCGCAAGTTGTGGAGCGGCTTGATTTGCGATAGCGATGATTTTCTGGACATCAGCTGGTTCGAGAGCATCTGGCAAGCACATATCGGTGATGACAGAGAAGCCAACAGTTCGCATACCACAGTGAACGGCAACGATCACTTCTGGAACTGTTGACATTCCAACGACATCAGCGCCGATGTTGAGAATGAATCGGTATTCGGCTCGCTTTTCGAGATTGGGGCCGCAGACGTCAACAAAGACACCCTGATGTTCTCGAA
>JBEICB010000123.1:0-13910 GCA_040373655.1 Pirellula sp.
CATCTAAGGGAGGCGGCAATGCCCCCGGATTGCCAACCCGTACCGCAGAATGAATGAATGTTTCCGTATTCTCGATAATATCCAGCGTCTTCCACTCAGGTTTGATCACTCGTTGATATAACTTGATCAACTCCGTTGAAAGATGTTTTCCAAATGACTCAATCACTTCTTCAATCGGTAACCCTAGAGATTTGGAAGCCAATACAACCAACTCTATCACCTGTTTGTCGTCGTAGACATGACCCGCCGAAAACGTCAATCCATCAAGACCTGACTCCGTCATGACCGTGCGCCAACGGTCGGCACCAACGGTTTGCTGCGCAAATTTCTGTAACTGTAGAAGAATGAGTCCGTGCATACACCGCGATTGGAAATGATAGTTCAGTAAAGACGCCACAAGAACCTAACATCACTTGTCGCACCGTTGCGTCGGCGCGAAGATATTCGGCAACGGAACGATCGCATTTTACGCGAACGAGGAATTCGTGGAGATCACCGTAAGGCCTCCGCACGCAATAAACGGAGAAATTAAAGCAAATCTCACCGTCACTAGGGCCATTCCGCCATGGTCGAGCCCTAAACTAAATCGAGGCGGATAGCTTATTGAGCCTCCGATTCGCAAGATCGACATAGTAAGAATCGTCGCCGCTCCCTTGATCTATCACTTTCTTCAACCAAACTTCTGTGTTGATGAAATCTTTGTTCATCCAATACAATTGGGCGATCTGATATCGAATCGGCTGCAACGAAGGAGCTTCAGAGAAGCTCTTTTCAAAAGCGTTATATGCTTCAAGCACTCTCGGCATGTATTCGCTGAATTCTCCCATCGCTCCATAAGCAATTCCAAAATCTTCTTTGTCCTTCCAACCAATTAACGCCTTGAGTTTCGCTTCATGCGCTAGTCGCCCCGCAGTAGAATCCGGAAACTCCGCTATGGTCTTGTCGTACCAATGTACCGCTGCCTCAATGTTATTGATGTACGCAGGGTCTACATAAAAGCCCGCCTTGCGCGCCGACACCCAAGAATCCCCGTTCTTCAAGTACATCGTTGCCCGCAACTCTTCGACATATTCATCCGACCCGTCCCCCAACCCCTGACGCATCTCCCCTAGCCGATCTTCTACCATCTTTGCCTCATAACTATCCGGGCATTCCTCCCGCAGTGTGCCCCAAATCTTGCACGCGTTTGGCAGCTTGCCTTGCTCAAAGCAGATTAGCCCCAATAGATACATCGCAGCGGACTTCTCAAGAAAATCAACTTGAGACTGCACAAGAAAATCGATCAAGGCTCTCTGTGAGTCGTCGAATAAACCACACTCGTAATCCCAAATCGCTCGCTGGAGCAATGGAGAATACTGGCTACGTGTTCGCAAATACTCTGGACTTAGCCTTTCAACCACTAGAGTTGCTCTCGGATCCTTGCGCTGAGTCCTCGCCGTAGCAGAAATCATTTCAAAGGCTAGTTGCTCTGCTTCCCCTTCGGCTTTATCTACACCGACTAATGGAATCGTTAGTTTCGTATGACAGAACTTGCATTCCGCCGTCTTTCCTGACGCTCCATCGGGAGCTTTCAACGTCTTTCCACACTTTGGGCAATCAAAAGAAAATGTCATAACGCACCTGAGACCTCAGAGAAAACAAGGACGCTTCCTTAAATTGCCGGGACAACCAACCCCAACATAAAACAGATCTAGAGGCACTGAAAGCACATTATCCCGACCCAAAGCAAGAAAAAACAACATCCCCCCGAAATACGTACTTACTGGAGGTGGTTTTCCCCCCTGCAGAAGAGAGCTTTAAGTCTTTACTCTGCAATCTGAACTACTCTGGCTCCTTCTTCGACAGGACTCCTAGGTTCTCAAACCAATACAACCCTGACTTGCCTGGGGCCACAATATCGAGATCCCCATCCCGATCCATGTCTTCGATTGCCATCTGTAGACCGGTCCCGGCAGCCCCCAATCGGAAATCTTTCAAAGCATCTCGTTTCTCTGGATCCATCGGCGCCGCTAACGCCGCTTGCCCCTCATGAACTACGCTCTTGTGCCACTGCAAACGCGACCGATCAAAATCGAAGATGTAAATGCAAGGCTTGTCGGTCGCTCCCGCCTCACTCTCATGCGCGTAGATGCGTTTACCAGTAATGAACTCTTGCTGTCCATCTCCATCAAAATCGGCCAAATGTAAAGTATGTACCTGCGAGAAACTCTTATCGATCAATTCCTTGGTCCATACAGTCTTTCCATCGACTCGTGATTGCTTAAGCCACCACAACCCAAAATCATGCCCCATCCCCCAAACAATATCGGTGTCGCCGTCACCGTCAAAATCATGCCCAAGAATCCCAATACTCGCCGCTCCTAACTGAAACTCTGGTCGAAACTCCCACTCCACTTCTCCTTCCTTTGGCTGCTTGTACCAACCTTGCGGCGTGATAATGTCCAACCTTCCATCTCCATCGACATCCCCATGCCCTAATCCATGACCTGCTCCTACCGCCGACAACTCCCGCTCCGCCCAGCGAACATTTCCACCTTCGACAGCGCTCTCGTAATACAGAACCTTGCCCCCAACATTGGGCATGAACACTGCACGATTGTTACCGAACAAGTCCACCAAATACCCAGTTTCCATCGATCCGGGTGTTGCGATAGCATGCTCAATCCATGTTCCACTCGCATCCGCTCCAGGGTTCTGCAACCAAGTAATCTTGCGGGAAAAATAGGCGCAAGTAATAACATCAGACCACCCGTCGCCGTTGACGTCCATCACGGCATCTGCGAAATCCTCGTGATAGTGGGGATTGGTCCCCCTTGGGACTTCCCGTATCCGACGAGGCTCCCAGTCTGGACCTCGATACCAACTGTCTCCACTAAATACATCCAATTTCCCATCACGATCAAAGTCGCCTACCCCGACCGCCTCAAATGGGGACGTCGGATTGATCATGTGTTGCTTCCATCCCTTACTCCCATCTTGGGATTTACACGGGTCGATGAACATCCCACCAAAACACACAGATGTACCTAACAAGGCGAATACAAAACGCATCACAATTCTACTTTCAGTCTTTTGGTACAGAAATAACTCGCACGCGCAAGTACTCGTTAAGACCTTCCTGGCCTCCCTCGGACCCGATACCACTTTCCTTGATTCCGCCAAAGGGAATCTCAGCCTTTAGAGGTCGCCACTCATTCACCCCGACAATACCTACTTCAAGATGCCTCGCGACCCGTCGACAAAGCGACAAATCTGTGCCGTACACGTAACCGGCTAAGCCCTGTGGAACGCCATTCGCCCGACTCACGACTTCGTCGATACTCTTGTATGTATAAACGGGAAATACAGGTCCAAAAATTTCGCTCTGCGCCAACCGCATCGAGTCATTCACATCACTCAACACAACCGGTGAATAAAAACTTCCATCTGCTGTGTTCGCTGCTACCGAACGGCCCGACGAACCATCAAGTGTCTGCGTCTGGTCGTGTCGATACACCATCCGAGCCCCTGTAGCACAAGCTTCATCGACTAGACTCGCTACTCCCTTGCAAGCCTGATGATGAATCAACGGCCCCGCATCCACCCGATTCTCTTGTGAGTCTTGCAACCCATCCGCAACCGTCGCTTGAGCAAGCCTAGCCCTTAAACATTCCAAGAACTGCTGTTCAAGTTCAGCGGGTACGAAGATGCGATTTGCAGTTACACATACTTGCCCAGTCACAAAAAGCTTTAGTTGCACAAGATGGTCCACCGTGACGTCGATGTCTGCATCCGGCAAGACGATAAATGGTGCATTTCCACCCAACTCCAGTGAAACCCGTTTGATCTGAGTTGCAGCCCCAGCCATCACCTTGCTACCCGTTGCCTTGGAACCGGTCACGCTGATGCATCGCACCTCCCTATGATCTGCGAATACAGTACCAATTTCAGAGCCTCCACCCGGGACAATCTGAACGACGCCATCGGGAACTCCAGCATCACGAAACAGCGGTGCCATCGCCAATGCAATCAATGGCGTACTCTCTGCAGGTTTCCAAACTCCTGTACAGCCCACCGCCAACGCCGCCGCAATCTTCTTCGCTCCTTGAGCTAGTGGAAAATTCCAAGGAGTAATCCAACCGGCAACGCCAATTGGTAAATGCTCAATCAAAAACTCCCGGTCCCCTTGCGGATGCGCTGCAATCCGACCACTCAATCGACGAGCTTCCTCTCCGAACCACTGAAAGAAACTCGCCGCGTAATCCACTTCGCCAAGTGCTTGCCAGTAAGGCTTCCCCTGTTCAGCCGTCAACAGCGTCGCGTAACGCTCCCGCAGTAGCAGCAATTTCCCTGCAATCGTCTTCAGGATATTCCCCCGATCGTATGCAGATACTTGACTCCACATACGCTGCGATAGAACCGCTCCGTCGATCGCCTGCGTTGCTAACTGCGCATCACCCCAATACACATCCGCAAGCTTACTGCCGGTTGCCGGATTGCTGATCTTAACCGTACTGCTACCCCGGAGCGTTTGCCCATTGATCCAAGGTGCAGGTTCAAACCACAATGACTCGAGTTTACGTTGTTCGCTCATCAACCTCTAAAACCTTTCGGTAGATCGCGACGACCTGTGATTCAGTTAACGTTACCGGATTCGGTCCCATCAACCTTTGATTACCACAAGCGGCTTGCGCCATCCCAGCCAAATCCGTCGCCGAGACTTTTACACTTCGAATCATCGCATTCAATCCGACCCGATGTGCCAATGCATCGAATGCATCACACACTTCGTCAACCGATTGGTAATCCCAACCCAAAGCCTCCGAGAATCGAAGAATTTCTCCGGCACAAACACTCGCGTTGTGTCGCATCAACTCACCAAAAAAACACCCCGTGATCACTCCGTGAGGTATCGGATATCGGCCACCCAAAGGTAAAGCTAGGGCGTGCACGGCGCAACACGAAGAGTTTGCAAACGCCATCCCTGCTAGGTGACTCCCGATCGCCATCGCATCTCGCGCCTCGCTATCGCCCCCATTTGCGACCGCCCGCTCCAGATGAGGTCCCAAATACCTCGCTGCTTCTAATGCGAGCCCTCGTGCAATCGGAGTCGCAACTTTTGCAATCAAAGCCTCCAACGCATGCACCATCGCGTCCATACCTGTAGCCGCCGTAATCGTACTTGGCAATCGATCCGTTAAGCAAGGATCCACTACGGCAACGTCAGCAAGCAAATGCGGTGAGACCACTCCAACCTTGTTTCCACTTGTTGGATCAGTCAAAATGGCCACAAAGGTCGCTTCCGAGCCCGTCCCCGCTGTCGTAGGTACCAAGACGGTGCCAAGTCCCCTGCCTGGTACTTTTCCGATACCGCAATAAGCCGACGCGTTCGCTCCGAATTTAGCAACCACCGCAGCAACCTTGGTCGCGTCCATCACGCTCCCACCACCTAAACCGATCACAACATCCGCTTGCACCGCAGTACAAGCCTTGGAAATTTCGTCGACAATCTGCAATTCTGGTTCCGGTGGAACCTTTGCATAAACACCGACAAGCAGATTGGACTCTTCAAGTAAACGAATCAATGGAGCTGCCAAGTGGGCGTTGGTAACTCCCGCGTCCGTGACGAGAAACACACGCAACCATCCATTCGCTTTGCAAATCGAAGCGAGTTCCGAAACCCTTCCGCGTCCGACGACAACACGTCGCGGAAGATGGTTTTCGAAAGTTGAAAGAGTTTGCATCACTTAAAAAACCTACTTGCCTGTTTGTGTTTTCTCGGCAGCTACCTCGGCCTCGTACTTCACTTCCGTCAGCTCAATACCCTTAAATGGCAATACATCCGGTGTGATCTTCACAGCCGTAGATACCTTCAAAGGGAACGGACCACCAACGTCGTAAGTCAACTCAACAAAACTTGCGGTCCAACCGGGTTCTGCTCCGGGAGGTGGAGCAAAGTAGTTGCCATCAGCATCAGGCTTCAACGTAGTGCTCTCAAAGGCAGGACCAATGGTCTGAAGTCTGAAGTCTCGGGCATCAGGATTGTTCGCACGCCAGAGCACCACTTCAATCGGCTGAGTCTTTGGAATCACTTTGATCGATCCATCGTCTCCCAACTTCCAACTGTACTGCGGAGACTTTTTCCCAGATGCCACCATCGTATAAAAAGACGCAATCGATTGAACGGCATCAGAATTCTTTAATCCGTGATCTGCATTTGGAACGTAACGCAAAAGTTTATCCCCCTGAAGCTCATCGTAATAGAACTGTGAGGAGTCTGGAACGAAGAACTGATCGCCACTAGCATTGACGATGTACTTCGGCATAGTCAAGCGATCGCGGTAGTAATAAGGGTCAACAATCTCATAAAGCTGCTGCATGCGAGGATGATCGAATCGTTGCAAGATCTTGTGCTGGTAATAATTACCGATCGCTTCCGCCCAGAACCCATAAGCTTCCGCATGGTTCTGGAGCGAAAGCTTGGCATTGGCAACGTCGATCACAATCGGCACGATCGCTTCGATTCGATTGTCCGCTGCACCTGCCATCCAAGTCGTCCAGCCCCGCTTGGATCCACCGCCTACGATGAATTTATTGACTTTTCGATTACCTCCAGCTTCACTCGCCGAAAACTCAGTGATGCAGTCCATGGCTCGCACAACACTCTTGACCATCGGCAATCGCGGCAACCAAGTTGCATCGCCAGTCTCAAGGAATTGCGCCCAAGAATAGCCGATCAAATCATCCTCAACACGTGGCGTTCCGTCGTTGTGAAAAACCAACGGCTGATTGGGAATGTTCTTCAATTCAGCCACCACACCGCCGGTGGCAGCCGCAATCGCTCCCGTAATCGCATCAGGACCCTTGGGCTGCGCACTGGTATGACTTCCGCCACCGATCATCAGGAACACGCGGTCTGTACTGACCTTCTGTGGAACCGTTACAACTAACCAATGCTCCCATAGCGGTCGATCAACCTCGTCCTTCGTTCTCCAAGTCTGAGAATTCAATCGAATCACATGGGTCGTTAAAGGTCCCGTTGCAATGGTCTCTTTGACGGACCAAGAATACGAATCGTCCTTCTTGGCAACATATGCATCAAGCGGCGTCAATTTGGACCCTACCGGAGGCTCAGCCATCACAACTGATGCGAGGGAAAGAATTGGGAGCAGCACCGCAATCGGTGCAGCTTGGAGAAAACGCTCACACATGGCCCGTACATTTAATCGTGTTCTCATGATTCGTAGTCTCTAATACGAAAAGGGTGAAAGGACTGCAAGGATCAATCGCCAAACAACGCGTTGACGAATCGAATGATTACTTGGTCTTCAAATCAAACGGTGGCAACTCCTTGCTGGATGCACTTATATCCACCTTCAGACCAGACGCCCCCTTCTTGCCATACTTGCCACCAAGCAAATCAGGACCGGACTCTATAAGCCCCTGCATCCGTTGAGATTCCGTCGGCTTGACCGATGGATCAGGCCAAGTCACCGTAACGTCGTAGGCTCCGGTTGGAATACCGTTCTTCCCATCCGTGATGATCGAGAACTTTCCACTCGCATCCGCTTGCGCAGAGGGAATCAATGTTAACGAAGCATCCTTTGGGAAGAAAATCAACGTAGCCCCTTCGGCTGGCTTACCATCGACCATAATACTTCCAGTGACCGGGACTAACGACGGTCCACCCTTACCACAACCCACGCATAGGACTCCAAGAATTGCTAAACCAACGAACCAAAACGAATTCAAGCAGCGCGCGGTTGGTCGAAACAAGTTGATGTACGACGTGGGCTCGCGATCGAAGGAAGCGCTAAAAGACATGTGCAACTCCAGTAGTGTTTAGAAAGTTGAAAACAAAACAATTAAGGTTCTTCAAGTAATTTTTGGAAAGTAAAAAGCCAGAGTTCTTGTACTCAGCATAGCTGTACTCGTAATCGTACTCGAAACACTTGAGTCGATTCGAGGCGCAAGCCTATTCCAGGACCCTCTCGTCCAAGTTTTGGCTCCGTAGCCCCAACAGGTACAATCACTTCCTTATAAAGTTCGAATCCCATTTCATCGAGTGAGATCGCGACGGAAATAGGGTAACAAAAAACAAAGCGAGCAAACCTTGCAGTTCGCTCGCCCTAGTTTTTTAAGTCCTCAATACGCCAAGAATTACTCAGGCATATCTACGGTTTCGGCACCATCTCGGGTAACCAATGCGACGAAGACATTCGTGCTGATAGCAGCCGGCAAGAAGATCACCGAACCGTCGCCACGAACAGCTTGTACACCACTTCCATGGAAGGAATAAGGGTTGTCCTGATTGAAGATATTCATCACAGAGCAACCGGGTGCCAATGGGTTCGTACGATCCGCACCGCTCAACCCACGAGGATGTCGCGCAGTGTTCCAGTCACCATAGAACGAATTTAAGGTAAACGCTGGAACAGGAGTAGTAGTCCAAGTTCCTTGGTAAGGAATGCCTCGGAAGTACAGCCGTTGCTTGCCTGCAATTTCAATGAAACACAATGTGTTCGACAAACCATCGGTCACCGCAGCAAACTTACGCCGTGGGTTCACGACGATTTCGGCGTTTTCGCCACCACCATCGTTAGCTCCCAACATCGCATTGTGAGTCGTGGTCGCTGGTAGACCCGCGCAAGCAGCCAAAGAACTGTGCAAACCACGCAGTGCAACGTAGTCTGTCCGAGGCAAATTGAATATCGTACCCGATGGTAGAATCCCGTTCTGAGCCATCCACGGCCCATAGTCAGACAACCCTTCCGGAGTCGATGGACAATTGAAAAGTGGTAGATTCACAGTCGCCGATGCGGGAACTTGACCACCTGGGAAGGGAGGTGGAAGATTCCGTGGGTCGATCAACGGCTTCTTTAAATCGAAGTTTTGGTAGATCGTGTTCCCTTCCATGTAGGGCAACAACTGTCCCAGCACCCCGAACGGACGACGCGCGTCAGAAGTGGCAGGGAAAAAAGGGTTCCCTTGAGCGGCATAGGTGTCCGTCAAACGAAATTGAGAAGCCCAAGTAGGAACGTACTTGAACGTTCCTTCAAAATTGTGGAGAGCCAGACCAAGCTGTCGCATGTTGTTGCTACAACTCATTCTCCGGGCCGCTTCGCGAGCGGCCTGCACTGCCGGTAACAGTAATCCGACCAAGATTCCGATGATCGCAATTACCACCAACAGCTCGACCAGCGTGAAACCAGTTCGTCGAGCAGTTCGTTTCATTACCCACCTCCGAAAGTGAGAAAAAGATACATAAGAACGAAACTAAGGGGAAACAAAACCCCATGGGATTACTGTAAGATAGCGAAATGGCAGAGTCTAGCAGACATAGCACTTTTTCTGATTATGTCTGAAGATTTTTTAAAAATTGTCAGAACCACCCCTAGCACCCTCTTCCTAACCAAACCGTGCACTATGAAGCAAAAATACCTCTCCAAAACGATCGGACTCTTGTTGCCTCTCCCTCTGAGCCTCTCGGTTTTTGCCCTCTTTCCCCCTTTTGTGTTGGGGCAATCCCTCAACAACGGTGGCAATCAACCGCTCAAAGAAGCGACCATTCAAGGGGTACCGACGAATTCGTCCACTCAAAGCCCCCCAAGGCCTTATCGCATCCCGGACAAGCCAACTTCCCCTGGGCATCGCATCGTCGTCGGTGAGGGAGATTCAAAGTTCCCATTGGCCGTCGTCCGAGGCACCCCTTACGAAATGGGGCTTCAGCTCGGCGAACTCTTCGCAAAAGAAATTCAAACCTTCGTTCCTGCTGCTCTTCAAGGTATCCAGCATGAAATCAAAGCCGATACCGCCACGCTGCAAGAAGTTTGGGCCAGATCCTCTGCTTATGCCGACGATCGAGTTGAACAAGAACTCGCTGGACTTGCAGATGGATCCGGCGTTCCGTTGAGCACCCTCCAAGCCCTCCATGCGGTCCCATTGCTCATGCCCTACTCTTGCTCGAGCATCGCAGCTTGGGGTGAAGCCACCGTCGATGGACACCTATATCAAACACGAAATCTCGATTGGAGTATGGAAGTCGGCGCACATGAGTTTCCAATGATCGTTCTGTATATCCCAGACCAAGGCATCCCGCATTTGGTTCCATCTTTTGCCGGAATGATCGGAGCACACACAGGGCTCAACGCAAAAGGGATCGCTCTCTCCGAGATGGGTGATGCTTCTGGCAAAGAAGCCCCATACCAAGTCCATGCACCGCACTTCACCGTCTATTTTCGCACGATGCTCTACGATGGAGATTCCCTCTCGAAAGCGCTCGAAATTTTCAAAGGTCAACCTGCGACCAAGCGTTACCACTTCGTCTTCGGAGATGGACAATCGGAACTGCGAGCCGTCAAAGTTCGCGCGCACTCTCCCGAGCCCGCTAACAAAAAATTGATGATTTGGAAGGATGCTGATCCAACGGACGAATTTGCTCCCAATGTTCTTTCTTGTGTCGTATACAACGATGAAGGTCGAGGCGCATTCCCCACCCTTCAGAAAGAACGTGGAAAACTCGATGGAGAAAAACTTGTAGCACTCGCAAACCAGATCCCAATAAAAGGCGGCAATGTGGAAAACGTCGTCTACGATGCTACCGCATTACGATTGTGGGTCAGCTACGCAAAAGGTGGCAAAGAGGCGTATCAGCGCCCCTACACATACATCGATTTAAAAGCGATCGATGCAAACGAAAACGGTAAACCTGACCTAAGCGAATGAAAACGTAAGACACGACCGGTGCGGTGCGAGCCTACGGCTCGAGAGAGTTGATTCGAGAAAGTTGAATGTAGAAGCCGGCGAGCCAAATGCTCGGTGGTTTTCTTTGCGATCTTGGCGTCTTTGCGTGAGACTTTGACGCCATACGTGATTGCTTACTCTGGAAGTCTCTACCGACTGCGGATCAAACCACTAACGACCTGCACCCGCGTCGATTCGACAGTTATTGATCGAGAATTCAAGAATAGCCGTCGCCCCAAGCGATTCAAGTTGCTCCATGATCGCGATGACTTCTTTTCGTTTTACCATCGCACGTACAGCACACCACTCGGGATCTTCCAAACTATTCACAGTGGGGGAAGTAAAACCTGGAGTGATCGCTTCTGCTGCCGCTAATTGAGCTCGTGGCACGTTATACTCCAACAACGAATAATCCCGAGCGATCACCACACCTTCGAGTCGCCTAACGATCCGATCTGCAGTTACGTTATCGCGACATTTAGGACTCTGTATCAAGACCGTCTCGTATTCCCCCAATACATCCAAGATTCGCAATTGGTTCGCAGCGAGAGTACTACCTGTCTCAACTAAATCGATAATCGCGTCGGCCACTCCCAACGAAATCATCACCTCTACAGATCCGTTTAACTGAACCAAATGTACTGGAGCCCCATGACCATCTAAGAAACGCTTAGTTGTGTTTGGAAAACTCGTTGCAATCCGTTTGTCCTTCAAGTCCTTGGGTGATTGAATGTCACCGTGCAAAGGTACACACATCGCTAAACGACATCGGCCCACCCCAAGCTTCATCCGAACTTGAACCTCCGCCTGGGCTTCCTCGACCAAGTCACTACCAGTAATCCCCAAATCAATTGCACCTTCTGCGCAAAGAGTTGGTATGTCATCGGTTCGCAAGAACGTAATGTCAGCCGGTAACCCGCTGACCCTTGCAAACAACGCGCGGTCCTGACGACGAAAATGCAAACCAGCCTGCAATAGCAACTCGGTCGCTAACTCACTTAGACGCCCTTTGCTCGGGACCCCAATACGCAACATTGCACTGCTAGAACTCACTCCAACCCTCCCGAGATTCGATTTTGCTTTTCCACTATTCCCGATGTGCCCTCGCGACGCTCAAGCTCCCTTCGCAAGTCCTCCACACCGATCCCTTTGGTAGCCAAAAGAACCCACAAATGATAAAGCACATCACAAGCTTCGCGCACCATATGCTCGCGCCCCTCCGGCCCGGGTTCCCAAGCCGACTCGACGACCTCGAGCGATTCCTCCAAGAGCTTACTACCCATCTTAGGTACACCGCCGCGTATCAACTTGGTCGTGTACGAACCCTCCGGCAACTCTACGGCTCGCTCATGCAACTGAGCCATCAGCCGATCAAGCACGTCTGAGGAAGACGAAGCAGGCGATATGCCGCTGGAATTGCGACCCCCTGAGGTATCAGAAGCCATAATACTAAAAAGCAGTGGGTGGGAAAAAGACTCTTAACAACATGTCCTTCATTGCCGGCAATCCTAGGCATTTTGAACTTGTTTGTCGATTCCAAGTCGCCTTCCTGGAGGTAAACTGAACGTTTTCTTACGACAAAACCGATTCTATTCCCTCCGAAGCCCCTTTCTATTAAGACTTCGTTCGCTACCGCCAAGCTCAAACTGAAACTCGATCCGTATGAACCCAACCGCAAGAATCCCAGAATCATGGTTCTTGCCACCGCTAGATAACGCTATCTATCTGACAGGACCTACCGCTTCCGGAAAAACGCAAGTTGCCCTCGAAGTCGCTCAGCGAATTGACGCGGAGATCCTCTCGGTCGACTCGATGGCTGTCTATCGTGGAATGGATATTGGCACTGCAAAACCAACTCCATCCGAACGCGAAATCGTACCCCATCACTTGATCGATATCCGAGATCCCACCGATGAGTACAGCGTAGCCGAATTTCTCAACGATGCGCACCGCGTCGCCTCAGAAGTTCGTGCACGCGGGAAGCGTGTGTTGCTCGTCGGCGGAACCCCACTGTACCTCAAGTCCCTACTATGTGGCTTCTTCCAGGGCCCCGAGGCCGATTGGGATTTCAGAAAAGAAATAGAAGAAGAAGTCTCGCAGACAGGGTCGGAACTGCTCCATAAGCGACTTGCTCAAGTCGACCCGCTTTCCGCTCATCGAATCATGCCCAACGATATTCGACGCATGACGCGAGCTTTGGAAGTCGTCAAGCTAACGGGGTTACCTCTGAGCCATTGGCAAACACAATTTGAACGCTTTGCCATCCCAAAGAAAAGCCGAGCATTCCTTCTAGCTTGGGAACGCAGTGTGTTGCATCAGCGCGTAGCCGCCAGAGTGGAATCGATGGTGCAACTCGGACTCGTCGAAGAAGTGCGAAGATTGATCGACCGCTTCGGTGGCCTCGGTCGTACCGCCAGCCAAGCGGTAGGTTACAAAGAGCCAATAGAATTCCTCGCCGGAAAAATACCCTTCACTACCATGCAAGAACAGATCGTTATTCACACACGTCAATTTGTTCGACGGCAGGAGATCTGGTTTCGTTCGATGCCATCGCTCCAGCGAATCGGGATGTACGCCTCCACAACAGATCAAGACATCACCAATGCGATAGATATAATTACTCAATCAATCGCCTGACCCCTTAAATTACTCACTAAGACTTGAACCAAGTCATTTGGAAATCAAACCATGAACGAATCTCGCTCCATCAAAGAATCAACTTCAGAGATACACTCCTCTTCTCGTACATCACCAAAATTTATCCCAGCAGAAATACCTCAGCCGTCTAACGATCCGACAGCATTACTCAACGCACTGGCTTGGCGGTACGCAGTAAAACGTTTTGATGCAACACGGCAGATTAGCGAATCACATTGGCAAGCCATAGAAACCTCGATGATCTTGACCCCAAGCAGCTTTGGGCTGCAACCTTGGAAGTTTATCGTGGTCAAAGATTCTTCGATCAAAGAACAGTTACCCGCCTTTTCTTGGGGGCAGCAACAACCCAAAGACTGCTCCCACTTCGTGGTTTTAGCAGGGCTAAGATCCATGAACACCGAATATGTAGACCATTTTCTACAATGCGTTGCCAATGATCGATCGCTACCCATCGAGTCACTTGCTGGTTATCGAAAAGTCGTTCTAGGATTCCTTGAAAATCAAAAAGATCACCTTCCAGAATGGGCAAC
>JBEICB010000006.1:0-64615 GCA_040373655.1 Pirellula sp.
CACAGCTAAAAAACCTATAAAACTTCGAACCATTTGCGCCAACCTTTCTCGAATCATTGTGGAAGGAATACCGACGTGCGTAACCCTCTGAGTATAACTGAAATCTACCCCCATCGTCAGGGTTTCAGACCACCATCGACCGAACCAACAAAAAACACCCCCGAGGTCTCCCCCCGAGGGTGTCTTCGTCGTTTCGCTTCGGATCGCTCCCAAACTACTTGCCCGCCCCCAAACTACTTGCCCTTAGCGTCTCCGCCAGGTAACAAGCCTTCTTTCATCCGCTCGCCGAACGTCTTGTCCGATCCTTCAGCCTTCTTGTCTTCAATCTTCTTCATCAACTCTTCAACCTGCTTGCGAACCCCCTCTGGATTCTCCTTGAACTTCGCCGGTGGAAAATTCTTCTTGGTCAACCCTTCATGCTCCAACGTGTCGCCATAAGGGTTGTGCTTCTTCTTGTTCTCGCCGTCGATGTGGCATACGTTGCACTTGGCTTCCGCCGCAAGCTTCTTAAAGCCTTCGTTCGTGCTCTTTTCCGCATAAACCTTCGTCCACGTCTCGCCAAACTCCTTGATGGCCAACGCGTTCGACGCATACGAAACCACACTCATGGCGGCAACCAAAGTAACCAATGCTCTCTTCATACATGCTCTCCACTAAGTTGAGGGGGTGGGTTCCTCCAGTCCTGCGAATCCTGAGACCCAGTCAGAAGCATTGCCACTCGGCAACTAGAGGAAACGCGCCAAACACTGCTCACGTCGAACAATCTCACCGCGTTACTTGATTTAACCCCGTTTTTCCCCCAAAGTCAAATACATCAAACACTTTGGGTACAATTCGTCGCACCCAATTCAATGCGATCCGCACGAACTTGCAAACCCGACAAGTCCAAAGACGTTCCGAACAAAAAAACAATGCATATCAAGCAAAAGTGATACAAGCCGAACTCGACAGGAATCAATAACTCCCCGTCGGATAACCGTTGGAATTGTAAGGCAACCAACTCCTACCGATAAAATTCGGAGCATTCGACGAGACTCCAACAGGATTAGAAGCCATCCGCGGAGGTGGCACATATCCCATCGAAGCGCCACTCGGCGTCGGATAAGCCCCCGGCGGATACCCCTTGTAAGGATATCCACCAGTAGTCATCGAAGATTGACCACCCTGCGCAGTAAACATGTTGCTCGGGAACATACTCCCCTGACTATAGAGCCAACTCGGAGTGTACGCGGCCATCGTGTTCGCCCAAGTGCTCTGGCCATAACCAGGCGGTGCTCCGTAAGGACCCGGATAGCCGTAGCCAGGCGCTGGATAGCCTGCCTGCGGATAGCCTGCCTGCGGATACGGCGCTGTTGGATAACCCGCCACAGGATATCCGTAACCATAAGGATTCGGATTCGTTCCATACGGGACGTTCCCATACCCACCCTGCGCATAAGACCCTTGCGGCACCATTCCAGGAATCGGTGGCATCGTCGGCGGACCCGACGGCGGCGGAATCGGTACCCCCGTACCAGCATAACTCTGCCCCCCCACCGGCGTCGCATAAGGATTGACGATCGGTACTATTGGTGCCTGTGAGTACTGCGGTGCCTGCGCGTACTGGGGTGCTGCATAACTAGTCGTGCTATAACCTCCAGCATTCGCCGTTGGCACTTGTGCAGACGCATTCGCTATGTTCATCACCGGTGCGGTACCCGCTGGCGGTGGTACTAAAGTCACCGGGGAATTCCAAGTCGCATTCGAAGCCGTATAGCCATACACCGGCGACCCATAAGTCGGCGTCGATGGATAATCGATCGGTCGCGTCGGATAACGCGCCGTCGTTCGATTCGCTTGCGCTAACATCGCTGACTCTTGAATCAAATTGCTCGATGCCGCTGTCGCTGTCCCCGTACTCGCAGTACCCGCCGTCAACGGCCGATCCACAAACCTCGCCCTCTGCTCGCTCGCATTGACCAATACCGGCACCATACGCGATACCTCACGCTCCTCATACTTCTGATACGAAGCCATCTGCGTGACCTGCACATTCCGAGGCTGATACTGAACGATCGGTGCATACTCGACAATCTGTTGCGGCGGTGCAAACGGATTCATCCCCGGAACCGAACGCGGCCGCAGTTGATACGACACCACCGGATCATATTGCGTCATCGTCATCTGCTTGGGCTCCTGCACCCAAACAGGTACCCATACCTTGTCTTTGACCGGTCGATACTCGTACTTCGGTACCGTCACCGTTTCCGATACCACATACCTCCCCCAAGGCTGACCGGAATACATATCCAAAAATGTCATCACGGGCGCTTGAGACTGAAAATCGGAGCCACTCGCCCCTCCCTGCGGCATCCCGCCCGCAGCTACAGTCCCTTGTGGAACCCCGCTCGGGGCTTGTTGCAGTCCGCTCGGGGGTAACCCAGGCAATTGCCCCATCGCTCGATTCGCTCCCCCCCGAATGCCAATGACGGAAGCCTCCGGCTCGACTACAATCAAGCCAATGAACGCAAGCAATGTTATAGAAGAAAACGTGTTTCCCAACTGGTTCCTGGACCTCATCCGTTGTCCCAATTCTGGTGGTACTTTATCACTGGCCAACCCCACGATCCTTCGTGAACTTTCCGATCGCCACGGACGCTCTCCGCTGACGAACAAACTCGGTCGTACTATTTCCGCCGTTCCAACGCAAGGTCTAGTTTCCCAAGACGGACGCTGGTTCTACCCCATCGAGCACAACATCCCCTGTCTTCTGCCCGATGAAGCGATCGAAATCCCCAAGTTTATCCAGCCTACCAACACCGATTCGTCTCGAGGCGACTAAATTGTTCCTATCCCACATCCGTCGCCATGGCTGATATCCAAAACCCAAAACTTCTTTATTTCAAGGGAGCCTTAATGCTAGCCACTGGACTGCTAGCAGCTACTCTCCTTCTCTTCGAATCCCCCTCTCTGAAGACCGCAATCCTACTAGGAATCACCATCTGGGGTTTTGCTCGCGCTTACTACTTTGCCTTCTATGTGATCGAACACTACATCGATCCCTCGTACCGATTCGCAGGTCTAACCGCGTTTGCTCGCTACGCTTGGAAACAACGCAAAACCAAACCGACGGTCTCGCTTCCGCTGCAATCACATCCGCAATCCACCATCGAGCCGAATAACAGTCCCATTGAGCATTGAATTCTCTATTACATGCTCAACCATGCTCGCATATTCCTCCGGCATCCCAAACCGCTTGGGATACACCAAACTTTCAATCAATGGATCCCGAACTTTCGACGAAGTCGCTTGCATCATCGGTGTCTCGAACACCCCTGGGGCAATCGCAACGACCCGTATCCCAAATCGTGCTAATTCTCGGGCCATCGGCAACGTCATCGAAGCAACCGCACCCTTCGACCCCGCATAAGCGATCTGCCCCACCTGTCCCTCCGTTGCTGCAATCGATGATGTCAGGACCAATACTCCTTGATCCTGCCCCTCTTTTGCCGTCGCTTCCATTCCCCGTAAGATCGATGCCGCCGCAATCCTCGCTAACAAAAATGACCCGACAACATTGACCTCCATCACCCTGCGGAACGAATCCAAATTCGCAACACGCTCTCGCCCTACCAACCGCTCACCATGAAGGATTCCTGCACAACTGATCAAGCCTGAGACCTCCCCCAGGTGCTCAATCCCTTGCGATATAACCCCCTCGAGCTTCTCTTCGTCCGATACATCACAGACTCCATGCCAATATCGCCCAGGTGCAAGGCGATCCCAATCACTCTCTGAACTCCAACCACAAACGTCTTTGTCCAATCCAATCACACGCGCACCGGATCGAAGCAATCGCTGCGCGCTGGCAGCACCTAAGCCCGAGCTGGCCCCGCTGACCAAAAACGTTTTACCCTGAATCTCCATGCTCCATCCCTATCCAAACGGATTAAGTCAATGACCAACCCGCTCGCGGCTTACGCTCAATGTACTGAGTAGCCTCCGGGCAATTCGTCGCCCGCAGTGCCACACCATCCCACTCCAGTTTTTTACCGACTCGATAAGCGACGTTGCCCAAGTGATTCGCGATCGTGAGCAAACCTGCATAATCAAACGGACTACCCGTCGGTGAACCTGTCCGTACCGCCTCGAGCCACTCTCGCTGATGTCCCGGCGACTCCCTCAAAAACGGCTTGGGCCCCTCAAAACCTTTGAACTTCTCCTCCGGTAGCAACACATGTCGCCCATAATCACTTAGCAACATCCCGTCTCGACCAATAAACAAGATCCCATTGTCCCACTTCGGAATCGCTCCTTCTTTCCACGGCTGAGGTTTTTCTGAACCTTGATACCAGACGACCTTACAAGCCGGCAGATCGCCACGAGCTCCATACTCATAGACCGCACGCATTGATGCAGGCGCAATCTCTGCGTGTGGCGGCGGCCCAAATGCCTCGATCGTTTTGGGCGAATCCAATTTCAAAGCCCAAAAAGGTAAATCGTTGAAGTGACTTCCCAAATCCGACATCGTGCCGTTCGCAAAATCCCACCATCGATACCATTTCGGCCCTGGCAAATAAACATCATGGAACGGACGCATCGGCGCTGGTCCAATCCACAAATCCCAATCAATCCCCTTCGGTGGTGTCATCGCTTCCTTCGGCCGATCCGTGACCCAAACGATATCTCCATTGGCCTTTGCATCCGCTTCACTTTGCAACCCCCAAGCACGCGACGTCCACACATGCGCTTCGCTGACAGGTCCAATCGCTCCGGACTGAATGAGTTCAACTACCCGCCTGTAATTTGCTCCGGCATGAATCTGCGTCCCCATCTGCGTGGCCACCTTCGCCTTCACTGCCTCCTGCATGATCCGCTGCGCTTCTTGTATGTTGTACGTCAGCGGCTTCTCACAATACACAGGCTTCTTCTGCTGCAACGCAGGTAACGTCGCAAACGCATGTGTGTGTTCCGTCGATGAAACCACAACGCCATCGATTCCATCCAAGCTATCCATCAATTTTCGAAAGTCGGTGTACTTGCGAGCCATCGGGTACGTTGCTGCTGCACCTTCAAGTGTTCCTTCATTCACATCGCAAATCGCTGCGACGTGAACCCCCGGATCTGCAACCATTTCTTGAAGATTTCCACCCCCGCGACCACCCACACCCACAAAAGCCAAATTCAGTTTGTCATTCGCAGATACAAAGCCCCTCGCTCCACCCGCGAACAAAGAACTCCCACCTGCCACACCTGTCGCTACCGCCCCAGCGGTGTACTTCAAAAAGTCACGACGGGCAGCGCCCGTCGCACCTTGCGATTTCTTTTGGTTCATAGTTGGTCAGTTCATAGCTAGAGGATTCACAGTCAGCCTCGAAGCTGTTTCGAAACCGAATACTCCCAGTCTATCACGAATTCCCCTCGCCTGCCGCATCTTCTCCGAATGCCCGCTGAGCCTCTATTTTTTCATCCGAGTCTTTTTGCCCCGATAAATTCGCTTGCTCTATACCTTTCGCACGATATACAGACGTCCAACCCCTTTTGGGAAATGAACGATACCGCCGACTCTCACGGTAGCCATGCGTTACCAACGCATGCTTTTGATCGTCGTCCGGATCCTGTAATACAACCACTTCAGGTTGACGCGCATTGAGCACGTCGATCAGATTCTCCCTCGAGCTAAACTCCAAGGTCCGTCGGGAATAAAAAACCATACTTGGACGAAACATCCCGAGTACAACCGGTTCATGCTCCCGGTCCAATAATGACTCGTCACCACTATCGAGACATTCCAATGCGATCTGCTGCGGCGTTTGAAATTGATCGATCGCAGGCACTACACTTTGCCATAGCACAAATACAAAACAACAACTGATCCCGCTTAGCAACCAAACCATTCGCTTGAACTCATCACGAACGACCAATACCACGCCGGCTATTGCCCCGAGGACTAACACTCCGCCCATTAACGATAAAGTCCCAATGGCGGGAAACAACGCTCGATCAACGGACAACTGCTCTGTTAACCAACTTTGCAAGTGCTCCGCTTGTTGCAAAAGCATCGGGACTACCAATAACAATACACCTGAGCCCAACATAAAAAACCAACCGGCCAGTGCCCAAGTTCGCGTTGTGTAACCAAACAGAGGGGTTCGCGTTACCACTTGGTTCCCAAGCACTTCCTGTCCCCAACGCGAAACATAAATCGCAATGCTGATCGCAATCGCAGGATAGACCGGAATTACGTAGTTCGGGAGCTTGGTACTCGCGACCGAAAACACGCCGAAGTAAAAACAGAGCCACACCGTCAGTAACCGCATCGCCATTCGATTCTGTTGCCATCGTTGACGATCCAAGTAATGCAATCCAATCGGTATCGCAAACGAAGTCCAAGGAAAGAAACCAACTAAGCAGGAAACAACGTAGTAATAGATCGGCCCACTATGGTTATCCATCGGTTGCGAAAATCGCTCAAAGTGGTGTACACCAAAAAACTCACTCAAGAACTCTCCACCCGTTGTCCACTGCATCCACATAAACCATGGTCCCGCTAACCCCAATACAATCATTCCACCCAAGAAAGGTCGCATCGACCAAAAAGATGCCCAAAATCGTTGCCAGCACTGCTCAGTCCACGACAACCATGATCCGGACATCGAATCCCGTGATGGACCCCAGAGCAAGGTCATTACACCCAAAATCGCGATAGGAAACGCAAAGCCGATCGGTCCCTTTGCAAGAATCCCACCAGCGATTGCACAATAGATCAAGGCCCATCGCCATGAACTTATCATCGGTAAAGATTCGCTTTGACTCTTGCGAGCTTCATCTGCCCAAAGTGCAAGAGCGAGCAAGACAAAGAACCCCAAGTGCGCATCGGCCGTAGCAGAGCGGGCAACAACCGTAAACATGACGCTCGAAAGTAACACCAATGCGCTGATCCATCCCGTCACCCTGCCAAAGAGCATGCGACCTAACCAGTAGGTCAGCAATACCATTCCGGTGCCAAATAAGGCCGATACAAATCGAGCGGAGAACTCATTGACACCAAAAAGTTTGAATCCAGCAAGCATTCCCCAATACATCAGTGGAGGCTTGTGCGCAAACAATTCCTGATTGAACGTGGGGACTAACCAATCCCCGCGTGAATTCATCTCCCCCGCTACGCTCGCGTAATAACCCTCATCCTGGTCCCAAAGCCGTGATCCGCCCAAACCAATCCATAGTATGATCAAACACAGTCCCACTAAGAAAACGATATCTTGGTATCTCTTCCACATCCTTGCACTGTATCCTTGATCATCACGATGATCGATGCAATCATTGTCTTTGCATAGCCCTAGATCATCCTGCATCCCGCGAAGGGATCGGAATCACAGTCGGCCCATAGATGCGAGGGATTTCTCGCTGATACTCGTCCCGTCGTACCCCGTTATTCGATGCATAGGGCAATCCCGAATCAAGCCAGATTGCGCGGGTTGCTGCCGGGACAACCTTTAAGTTGCACACCTCGCCGACGACATATAAAGGTCGCTGCTTGGATTCCTCGAAGATTCTTCCAATATAATCGCCAAGCAATCCCATACCGCATAATTGCAAGCCACTAAGCAGCATGAGAAATCCAATCCACAATGCTGTACTTGTCAATGCTGCACCTGCTAGTGCACTGACAAGACCTAGTCCTAATCCTAATGTGCCTAAACAGAGCATCGATGCACCAACGTACGAAGTTACCTTGAGCGGAATCGCAGACGAAGAAGATATCGCAGTCCAAGCCAATCGAATCAACTTCGACAAAGGATACTTTGTCTCCCCCGCAACTCGCGCTGGACGGTGAAACGTCAAGATCGCTTCTTTCATCCCCATCCAAGCTACGATTCCACGCATGAATCGGTGCTGTTCGCGCAGTCCACACAAAGCATCCGCCGCGCGTCGCGTATACATCCGAAAGTCTCCAACCTCCGCCGGAATCCTCGGATCAATACACCGCTGCATCAACTGATAAAAAGCAGTCGCACTCCAACGCTTGAAAAGCGACTCGCCCGCGCGTGTCTCCCGCTGACAAGAAACAACATCAAATCCTTCATGAAGTTTTGCGAGCATCTTCGCAAGCATCTCAGGGGGATCTTGCAGATCGCAGTCCATCACGACCACTACATCTCCGTCCGCGCAATCCAATCCTGCCGTCATCGCCGCTTGTTGTCCAAAATTTCGGGTGAAACTTACTAGCTTGATCCGAGGGTCTTCCAATGCGCATAGTCGCAAATAGTCGCCAGTCCCATCGGTACTTCCATCGTTCACCACCACGATTTCATACTCGTCCGCTAACTTCTGCAAGACTTTAGGAAGTACACGAAAAAGGTGAGGCAGAGCCTCCCGCTCGTTGAAAACGGGAGTGATGACCGATAATTTCACGACTGTTCCTTTCAATGGGCTAACGCACCGGCAAAACTTCCACTTGATACCGATGCCAAGCCGCCTGTGATTCCATTCGGTCCACCGAACGAAAAACACAGGAGTATCCACGAGTTGGGATAAATAGCAAAACTGGAGAACCTACGTCAAGCTCACCAGCCTACACACATCAAAAACCACAATGTTGCAGGAACGGATTGATTCAAACTGACGATGGAATGCAACGTGGAGCTACCGTCACCGGGCGACTCGCGCCGCACCGCTTTTATTGGAGCAAACCCTTAGCTTGCAATTTCCGGCGCAAGGACTCTTCGGTCTGCTTTGCGTCTTTGCGTCTTTGCGTGAGACATTCCCGCAATGGTATGTTCCACGGTCCGTTATTTGAACCGCACGCAATGAATGGATCATGCTTGGTGGATCGCGTGTGGCAAATGATTGTATGATGTGGACTGCTGCACATACCCTACGGTGCGAGCCTACGGCTCGAGAGAGTGGAATCGAGAGAGTTGAATCGAGAGAGTTGAAAATAGAAAAGGCGGGGCCAATGCGTTGATTGAATCGATGGCGGTTTGTTTCGCCCGAGTACGCCTCCGGCTGACTGCTAAACGCAATCGCTTCTCTCCGCGTCTTTGCTTGAGACTATTCCGGGAATGGGATAACTCAAAACAACAACGGTGTTCGCATCGAGCCTGTACCGCTCTCTTGACCAATCCAATCGCGCAATAAACATCCGGCCATCGCAGCGCCAGACTCTATTGCCCCTTGTATCCCGTAAGGAGATGAACTGAGCCAATCACCACATACCCCCAAGCGAACCGACTTGTCCCACCAAAACTGCTCAGCCGACCGCTGAACTCTCGATACGTTCCGATCAACCCTAGCGTAACGCCATCGATGTACCTGCACAAACGACACCTCCGGCATTCCAGCACACCCAAGCCCCTTCAACGTAGCAAGCAACTTCTGCGTAACCTCTTCCGTCGAACACTCGAGATGTTCCCGCGCCCAACTCCCCCGACTATGTACAACCCAGTACTCACCCTTGCCCTGCAATCCTCCACCATCCCCTAACCGCCCCGGCTTGCTCGTCTCTCGTCCCATCCAATCCAAAACTTCATGGCCATCAAAAAACACCCCGTCGACTGGAATTTGCCAACGTTCCTGAAATCCGATCACCATCGCCCATACCGGTTCCATCCAGTTTTCAACTTCCTCACCCAATGCAAACTTCTCCCACCGAGTCGCTCCCAAGATTCCTTTGCACTGAACCGGTGGTACATTGATTACAACTGCATCGTAGGGCCCCAACTCCTCATGGGTCTTCCCGCTCGGACTCTCCCTCTCGCACTGTACATACCACTCCCTACCATTTTGCCGCAAGGACTGAACTTGCGTCTGCAGTACTAAACTTGCGTCCTGAGCAAAGTGTTTCGCCAAATCGCTCATTCCTCTACCGCCAACAAATACCCCTGCATCGCGAGTCGATGGTGCTTGAACCAATTCCGACTGTCCATCCCATCGAACGACCTTTGCATCCCAACGCTTGACCACTTCATCCGCTTCCCACGACTTAAGCCAGTGCCTGAACTTCGCCGAATTCCACTGCATGAAGGCAGGCCCATGATCGACGACTTGTCCATCAGCAAGTCGCCGCGTCGCCATTCGTCCGCCCACCCCGCGAGACTTGTCGAAAACCGTTACATCACATCCGTAATCTGCTAAAGTCCTCGCGCACAGAGTCCCCGCGACACCAGCACCTACAACTGCAACACGTCGCGGTGGTTTACTCACCGAGCGATCCACATGCGTTTCGAACTGCTGCAAATCCAATCGCTGCAAATGCTCCTTGGTCGATCTTCCTCGCACGGTTCCCAATACCGGTTGCTCCGGAGAGAAAGGACGATCAAATTGTCCTAAACACCACAAGATTCCTCCGTAAGATGCTGGATCGCGACCATCCAATGCAAAGCGATGATTCAGATCGATCAGTAGCCCCAACGCTTCTTCACCAGTCTGCGTCCATATCGCAACTGCTTTACCCCAAGTCATCCGCACATTGTTGTGCAATTCACCATGCTTGAGCAAACTCCGTTGACAAGCGTTCCAAAGTGCATCGGATGTCTTGCCCCTTGCTAGGGTCTCCCAAGAGTAAATTGCTTCGCGAGGATCTCGCGAATGCTGCCGCAATGTTTCTTGAGCCCAAGTCGGCAACGTACTAAACGCATCGTAGTCCTTGCGATAAAAGCAATATCCATAAGCCAACTCACGCCAAATCAGAAGCTCATCGAGATACTTTTCCGCTCCCAATGCATTTGCTTCTCTCGCCAATCGCATCGGAGAGACCATGCCGTAATGCAAGTATGCCGACATGCGACTCGATACACCCCCACAAGGGTCATTGCGTCGCGCAGCATACTTGCGTATTCCTTTTTCGAGAAATCCTTGCCACCTTGCATACCCGGCGCGACTTCCACCGAGAGTGTCTCCCACCGGTGCAACTGTCGCATCGATATCACATTTTGCAACCAACTCCATTGGTTCCATCGCTGCAACATCCACTTCTGTGAACGGCAATCGACCGCGATAAGCAACAGCAGAGACACTCACGTCTGGCCATTGCTTGTCAATCCTCTCCCTGTACAGCTTGCTTGTCGCATCTCGAAAGGCGAATGCACGATCGTAAGCCTTACCCACGAGCTGCATAGGAACCACACATGCAGTATCGACAGCAAGTACATTCAAGTGCTTGAGATGTGTCAGACGCTGCAACCAGCGGTCGGTAGGCTCACCCGGAAAGTCTTCGGTGATCAACCAGTCTGTCTGCTTGCACAATTCCAACAAAGCAGCCGTACCATTCTCGCGCGTCTCAACAAACAACGCATAACGGATCCCTATTGCTTGATAGGCCCGTGCAAGATCTTTTGCTCCCTGCAACTGAAAGACATGATGGCGATCCGAAGCAAACCGATAACTCGATGCTAGACCTTGATAAACCAACAAAGGGCGCTGCAGCGATACCGCAATTCCTTGCGCTACGTCTAATGCGGGATTCTCGTCGACCCGCAATGCATGATGAGTCCAATAAACGACCGGGGATCTATCCGCAACGTCGAGGCTCGACCTAGTATCGCTCCAGCCACTACGCGGTGCACCGTCGACGATTCGCGCCCTTTCGCGCAAGTGCTCAGGCAAGGACGCCAGTAACACCGATGGTTCGATTTTCAAAGCAGACTCCGGCATCTATTCGCCAGGGCCATCCTACTCCGGTCTGTAAATCCAACGCCCACAACTCGAACAAGCAATGGGATTACCCATTCGAAGCTGGTCGATGATGCGCGGAGGCAGCCCTGTATTGCACCCGCCACATGATCGCTCGTCGAGCGGAGCAAATGCCTCCTCCCCACGCGTCTTGACCAACGGATGATAGATGGCTGCAAAGTCCGCAGGTAATTCATCCTCCGCTACCTTTAGCTCTCCCTCGACCCGTACCAATTCCTTCTTGAGCACCAGCAACCGCTCTGCAATCCTCGATTCCGCTTTCCCAGTATCCTCTTCGGTGACCTTTAAGATGCGTTCCAGATCCGCTAGCTTGACCTGTAACCCGTCGATCCGCTCCAAGATTTCAAAAATCTCATCGGACAGAACGCTGTTTGCCTGAGTATCCGCCGCAATCTGATCTTTGATCGCCTGATACTCGCGATTGTTTGCCGCCGCATTGAGTTTCCCCTGCCATTCGTACAACTTCGTCTCATACTGCCGCTGCTGCAACTGCTTGCGATCCGCTTCCATCCGATTCCGCTTGATTTCGTCCTTACAAGCCTGTACCGAATCTTTGGCCGCCTGTAACGCCGTCTGTGCGGCCTTCAATTGCCTTGGTGCCCGCTCAATCTGACCACGAATATCTGCCGCCAGAAGTAGAATTTCATGGAGTCGACGAACCGTACTATCAGCAATGGACATACAAGCACTTCCTAAAGTCACATCAGGGACCGACGCACAGGCTCCTATGAAAGAAGCCCCACGACCCAGAAATCGTAAAGGAAATACTAACCGAAGTCCCCCACAACGCCATACTTTATCTTGATTCCCTACCCCCGTTTTTTGTTATGCTTACCCCAAAAGCCCCCGGAACCTTCGCGGCTTCCGTTTTTTACAGCCAACTCAAGAATCTACGAAACATGCCTCAAAAGACTTCGATCGTTCGTATCGCTTTTTCGGCTTTCCTGGTTTGCACCCTCCCAAGCATACCTACACTTGCACAGAATCAACGTGCGATCCCCCGCACCTCATGGGACTCTCAAACTCAAGATCCCCAACCAGAACTTCAATCGATCACCGCTCCAAATGGTCAGAACGCTCAGCCCGACATACCTACTGGGAACTCCAAACCAACTGACGACGGCCAAGTCGCTGCAGACTTGCAATCGCTCTTCGACAAAGCCCAATCCGCCCAATCCATCCTTGAGCTAAACTCGATCATCGAGCGTTCCCGTAATGTTGTCGGCGACATGACTCGAAATGTTGCAGAGCGCAACTACGCAAAGAAACTTCTCTCGTGGGCAGCCAATCGTCGAGGAGAGCGTCGCTCAGATACGGCCGGAGAACTCGTTGCAAACCAACAACTCGCAGATGCAGAACTCCTCGACCGAGCTGCGATGGATGATTTTCGACTCGCCATCGAATACGACCCTATCCGTTGGAGAGCACACCATAATCTCGGTGTCCTACTCGCGATCAACGAAGATATCCCCAACGCTATGGCTGCATTCTCAAAAACAATCGAACTCAATCCTCAGTTTGTAGAAGCCTATTACAACCGCGGGGAGCTTTTATTTAGGCTCGGGAACTACGAAGCCGCGATTGCGGATTACACCAAAGCCATCGCTGTCGACGATAAGGATGCCGCGCTTTTCTCCGGTCGCGGGAACGCTCGTTATGCCCTCGGACAAACCGAAGCCGCACTCTCGGATTATCAATCCGCGATGACACTCGCTCCGGACTCCGCCAAAGCTGCAACAGAGTTCGCGGATACTTGCCAGTCGCTCGGTCGCTGGAAGGAAGCCGCGGAAGCCTACCAAAAAGCGATAAAAGCCGATCCGAAGTACGTCCGAGCTCTACAGAATGCCGCTTGGATGATGGCAACTTGCCCCGAAGACTTTTATCGCAACCCAACGTCTGCACTACAAACGGCGCAACGCGCCATCGATCAAAGCAACGGTTACGTGAATCCTCATTTACTCCACGTCTTGGCAATGGCACACGCTGCCAATGGCGACTTCCCGAAAGCCATCAATACAATCAATCAAGCGATTCAAGTAACCGACGACACCGCTTTGCGCCGAGAATTCGCCGATCATCGTGCATTATTTCAAAAGAAGAAAACCTATCTGCAACCAGCTCGAACTCCCTGACTCACGACCTCGTCTTCAAAATCTTAGCTGCTTATTTAGAGACTTTACGCACAGGCGCGACCAGTTGCCCGCAAGCAGCTTGAATGCTCTGCCCCTGGGTTTTGCGAAACGTCGTAAAGATACCACTTCGTCGTAACTCCCCAATAAAAGCATCGACTCTCGCAACCTCCGGCGTTCGATACGCTGCGACCAACTCAAGCTGCGGTAATGCCTGCGCTGTATGTGATGTGTCGTTGTAGGGAATCACATTTACTTCGACTCGCAAACCCTGACAGAACTCGACTAACTTTCTAGCATCGTCCAATCCGTCGTTGACTCCTGCCAGCAACGCAATCTCAATCCAAACCGGGCCTTCCTGTAGCTGATTTACTTCCGCTATCGTCGATCGTAATTTTTCCAAATCCCCGACAGCATGCGGCACTAACTCCCGGCGTTTACTAGGATCTGCACTGTGAAGACTCAGCGCTAACCGCAACCTAGGAAATCGCTGCGCTAATGCGATCATCCCTCTTGGTACCCCAGCAGTCGATACCGTAATCGTTCGCGGTGAAAGGCCAAACCAGTTCTCATCCGTCAATCGCTCAAGCGACTCTGTGACCGCTGGCAAGTTGTGTAGAGGCTCCCCCATTCCCATGAATACAATATTGCGAACAGGCACTATCGTGGGATCAATGCGCCTCTTCGAATTTGCAGTGATTGCGTTGTCGTCCCCCAATAAAGAATGTTTAGGCCCCAACATGCCCGCACGTAAGACTTGTTCTAAAATCTCCCAACTGCTTAACTGACGGCGAAATCCCATCCGTCCAGTAGCACAGAACCCGCATCCAACCCCACATCCAATCTGTGTCGAAACACATACCGTTACCCGCCCCTGTTGTGTCCGCATCCAAACCGTCTCACAGGCGTCGGCATGCGATGAAGATACCAACCGGAATTTAGCAACCCGATTGTCTCCACCGCGCACAATCCGATCGATCCGCCAAAGCCATCCATCTTCCGGCAACCATGGTTCTTCCCCTACCAGTTCCGACAACTCGCGACGGTTTTGATCCGATAAGTGAGCGGATGACAAGCGGCGATACTGCCGCAAAAACCCCCACCGTAGCTTTCGCATCACCGGGTTCTCGCCAGCCTTCGCCAATATCGCCCAATTTCCGGTTGGCTCAATGAGATGTTCTTGCTGCCCCCCCACTCGACTATCCCTCATTCTCCTCAGAAACGACAACGGGAATTCCCGACTTACCTGCGGATCCAACGATAGTGCTCAAGACGAACTTGAAGGCGAAGGTATACTATGACACAGCATCATTGTTCGGGCCGTCACTCGAGCATGATACTAGCAGACGACGAACTTGGCCAATTCGAATCTTGGCCCGTTCAGTTGTTCATCGCGGTGAGTATATGACGAACAGGGCCACGGAAACCGCGTAACAGAATTCAATTATTCAATAAATCCGTAACAGAAAAACACCTGGGAACAATTCCTATGCTACCAATCTCAGCTCGCTTTAACCGCCTGACTTACCGATTCGCTTGCCTATCGATTCTTCTCGCTACCGCGATTGCTACGCCTGTGCGTGCCGATGACTGGGGTATTCCTCAAAACCCCACTGGTACTTGGAAAGGTGAATGGCGCAGCAACTCCACCGGGCACCGCGGTCCCATGCGAGTTGTGATCACACCTTCTTCGAAAGGAACCTATCAGGCACGCTTTACGGGCCGATTCGCAGCTGTGATCCCTTTTGCGTACCGCGCTGAGCTCGTTCCAGTCCAACGAACCGATGGCTCAACGGTTTTGACCTCCTCAAAAAAACTTGGTCCAATCTTGGGAAGCTACCAAATGCAAACCCAAGTTCAAGGCAACGCATTGAGCGGACAATTTCAAGCCGCAGGAGACAGCGGTTCTATCCAGATGCAACGCGTCCGTTAATCAGAATACGCGTCGGGATAAACTTCAAGGTAACCTACCTATGCGAAAAAGCCAACGCGTCCAATTCCCCGGTCCACGCGGTTTACTCTCCGGAATACTCGAAATACCCGCACTGGAAACTCCTGAAGAGATTCGCGGTTGGTTTCTATTCTCGCACTGCTTTACCTGCAACAAAGACCTCAAAGCAATCGTTCGAATCGCAAGAGGACTCGCCGACCATCGGTGGGGAGTTCTTCGTTATGACTTCAGCGGACTTGGCAATAGCGAAGGTGTGTTCTCCGAAACAAACTTCACCACCAACTGCCAAGACCTACAAGCTGCGGCGAACTTCCTTTCAAATACCTATCATGGACCAAGATTCCTTATCGGCCATAGCTTCGGTGGTGCTGCTAGCTTGGCAATGGCCAACGAAATCCCTAGCTGTATCGGTGTCGTAACGCTTGCCGCACCCAGCGACACACATCATCTCGCCGACCTGCTTGTACGCATGGATCCATCGATCCGCTCCAGCGGAACAGGCCAAGTAACCATTGGGGGACAAACCCTTCGCATCGATGAACAAATGATCGACGATTTCCTGAGCCATGACCTTCCCTCGACTGTCCAATCATTGAACAAACCTCTTCTGGTATTTCATTCACCAGAAGACGAAACGGTTGCTTTCCGCCACGCTCTACAGCTCACAGCAACACACCCAACAGAAATTTCACAATTAAAACCCCATTCCCAATCTCGATCTCTCATCAGTCTTCCCGGTAGTAACCACTTGCTCACCAACAGTGAACGAGACATCCCCATGATCGTGGATATCATCCAAGCCTGGGCCTCTCGATGGAGCTAACAATGTCGACCGCGTCACCTGCAACGAGCCAATCGCCATCGAAACTTAAAGTACTTCCCTCCGTCTGCGCTCTCGACTGCCCCGATGCTTGCGCGCTGCACATCCAAATCGACGGAGATCGTGTTGTCGGACTTACCGGTGATCCTCAACATCCGATCACCCAAGGCTTCGCTTGCGTAAAAACCGCTCGTTATCCCGAAAGGCAAGAACAATCAGATCGATTGCTCGTGCCGATGCGTCGTGTAGGAAAAAAGGGAGAAGGCAAGTTCGAACCGATTACCTGGGACGTCGCTCTCGATGAGATCGCAGACAAACTCAGAATCATTTTAAAGAACTACTCTGGACAAGCTGTTCTGCCCTACAACTATGCCGGCACCATGGGTGTTATCCAAGGTGATACACCCAAGACCTTCTTTCGAGCCATCGGTGCATTAGAACTCGACCAAACCATCTGTGCTACCACCGGCGGGGTCGCTTGGGAAGCGAACTACGGGCCGAACAAAATAAGTACGGACCCTGAAGATCTAGTCCATGCAAAAACGATTGTCTTGTGGGGTATTAACGTCCTTCGCAGCAACTCTCATCTTGCACCTATCCTCAAAGTAGCTCGCAAACGCGGAGCAAAGATCCTTCATATCGACCCCTATCGAAATGAAACCTCTCGCTTCGCTGACGAACATTGGCAAATCCGCGTTGGAACCGATGCTGCTCTCGCACTTGCAATCGGACGCGAGATCCTAGCCCAAGGCTGGGAAGACAAAAACTATATCCAAGCTCATGCGATCGGGTTGGATGAATACAGACAAGCCTGCGAACCCTGGACTCTCGAACGAGCTGCGGAATACTGCGATGTGAACCTTGCCTCGCTCAAGTGTTTCGTACACGATTACGCCAAATCCACCCCAAGTTTCATCAAGGTCGGATACGGGATGACACGCAACGAAGGGGGCGGAAACGCACTGCGAGCCGTAACACTTTTGCCTGCACTCATCGGAGCCTGGCAACATCTCGGTGGAGGGGCTGCACTATCCACAAGTGGAGCTTTTCAACTCAACCGCCACGAAATCACCGGCGGTAATCGACTCAACTCCAGCGCTCGGCACGTTAATATGAATTGTTTGGCAAGCGAATTGCTAGACCCAAATCAGTCCGTGAGAAGTTTGATTGTCTACAATAGCAATCCCGCTGCTGTCGCACCCGATTCGGCACGGGTACGGCAAGGCCTTTGCAGAGACGATCTATTCACTGTTGTACTAGAGCACTTTCAAACCGATACCGCAGACTATGCGGATTACTTGCTCCCCGCCACTACGTTCCTCGAACACGCTGATATCTATACCTCCTATGGCCATTATTACTTGCAATACGCAGACCCGGTCGTCCCCGCGAGAGGACAAGCGAAAACCAATCGATGGATCTTCCAACAACTCGCGGTGCGACTAGGACTTGACGTACCCGAATTGCATTGGGACGAAGATCTTTTAATCGACAAATTGCTAGACTCCAAAAATCCATGGCTCCAAGGGATCTCACGAGCCAATCTAACGAAAGAGAAGTCCATCAAACTGCGTCTGCCTCAACCCTTCCTGCCCTACGCCGATGGCAGTAACTTCGAAGACAAGAAGATTCGGTTCTCGCCCCCCCCACAACAACTTCAATTCGAAGAAGAGCCTTGCGAACAATTCCCTCTGCGACTGATTTCCCCTCCAGGCGCAGTTGTCGTCAACACCACCATGGGTAACGTTCCGAGCATCCTAAAAATCGCTGGCGGAGAACCAACTATTCTCATCCATCCACTCGATGCGGAACGCTATGGTATCACTGATGCACAACCTACCCGCATTACAAGCCGCTACGGAGAGATCTGTCGCAAAGCCGTTGTCACTGATGACGCAAAGCAAGGCGTGGTTATCTCCGTTGGACAATGGTGGCCTAAACTGAGCCCTGACAAAAAGAGTCTCAATGACCTTACGAGCGAACGACTGACCGATCTTGGTGGAGGTAGCACGTTCGGCAATCCAGTCGTTCGCATTGCTCCTGCGTCTTAACTAGCGTTTCTTCCATCCATACGCCTTGGCAGCATTCTCAGAGCAGAACTTGCGCAATGCTGCCTCGCCCTTCTCGGCGATATAATCGGTTGAGAGTTGTTGAACTGTCTTGTAGTCTGCAGCCAACTCGCACACAGGCCAGTTGCTTCCGTAAATGACGCGATCCTCTCCGAACGCATTCCAGACCGTATCGAGCGTCGGGCGATAGAAGTCCAGGTCGCTTGGCGCTTTTCGACCATCACGCCCTGCACCCTCCGCCAAAGCGGATATCTTGCAGTAGACATTCGGCTTTGCTGCTGCAATCGCAATCGACTTGGCCCAACGCACAGGTGGGGGATCCTGAGTGATCGCCACGTTGCCGATATGGTTCAACACAATGGTGAGCTTGGGCAAACGCTTGGCTAAATCTGCTGCCAAGTCTAGTACTTCAGAACTACCGTTGATGTCAGCTGCAATTCCCAAATCCGCCATTTGGGCGAACGAGCGAATATCATTCTTTTCCAATAGTGGACGCAGTCGATCTTCCCAAATCCTTATGCCTCGATAAAGCGGATTTGTAGCAAACCGCTTCAATTGCTCACCGAATGGCCCTGCCATCGGATCGAGCCGTCCAACAATACCGACAATCCAAGGATCGTTCTTGGCCAAGTCCAACAACCACTGGTTATCTTCAATCCACTCACTGGCTTCGACAATCACAGTACCGGTAACCCGACGATACTGAGGGAGTTCACGCATGTTCTCCGGCATTACTTTCCGGTAAAGCGTCGAGTCCTTCGGCGGCCAAGGAACCCCTTGGGCTCGCGTTGGATCATAGAAGTGGGTGTGGCAGTCGATGATTTCTAAATCGGTAGGGATCTCTTTATTGGATTGAAGACGAGTTTGTCCGTACACACCTTCACCGAAAGCCAAGCATCCTACGACCGAAGCACCAACCCCTAACGCCAAAGTCTCGCGACGCGACAGCTTCAGGGATTGGTCTCGGTTTTGCTCGTTGATCTCTAACTTCTTTTGCTTGTCTTTCATGCGCATCCTCGCTCGGTTCGTGTTACGATACCCTTGAATTGTACTTAACGGCGAGATCGCCGTTTCCCTTCAAGCAGTCCGAATTGCCTCAGGAACAGTTAGAAAATGCAGAATCCTTTCCTCCCAACTCACCAATCCCAATCCGTAAAAACTACTTTGTTGCGAACGCTGCTGCACCTCTCCCTATGCCTACCTGCAAGCTTCGGTTTACTTGGCGACATGACCGATGCTCAAGAAGCCGGTCCGGTCACGATCGCACCGAAACAGAACTATGGTCCAGGCAACGGCGATTTCATCGTTGGCCCCGACTACCGCGTCGACCCGGACTTGAAAGATCAAGGAAATCCAAAGGGGAAGCAGTTCGAATTCCGAATGCCTCTTGCACAAAGTAAAATCTTCCCAGGTACCGATAGCACCCTCGATGCGAAAAAGGAAGTTCGCAAAGAAAGGAAGATTTTCGTTTACGTTCCCGCAGCTTACCAAGACGGAACGGCAGCACCGTTACTCGTGATGCACGACGGGCCAAGCAACCTGGATCTCGTGAAAAATGCCCTCGATAACTTGACCATTTCCAAAGACCCAAAACGAAAACTTCCACCCTTCATCGTCGTTAGTATCGAGAACGGGGGAAACGATGGCAAAGGTAGTCAACGCGGCCTCGAGTACGATACGATGTCCGATCGACTCGCTCGTTTCGTCAGCGAAGAAGTCCTGCCAGCAGTCACCAACCATCCCGACATCAAAGCCGCATACCCCAAGTTTGCGATAACATCAGATCCTTGGGGGCGTGCCGTCATGGGTTGTAGTTCCGGTGGCGCTGCCGCTCTTTCCATGGGCTGGTTCCGTCCAGACCTCTTCCGAAGACTCATCACCTACTCCGGAACCTTTGTCGATCAACAAGATGATGATGCACCGGAAGAATCCAAGTACCCGCTAGGGGCTTGGGAATACCATTCCAGCATGAAGCTCTTTGAGACGACGGAAAAAAAGCCCTTGAGAATCTTCACCCACGTTGCAGATAAAGACCTTCGAGCAAATGATGCAGAAGAAACCTACCATAACTGGGTCATGGCCAACGAGCGAACCGCCAAATCCCTGGCGGCAAAAGGCTACGATTACCGCTATGTCTTTACCAAAGACTCCCGCCACTGCGATCGCCGCGTCTTTGAACACACCCTGGCAGACACCTTGGTATGGATGTGGGAAGGCTACGGTCAATAACAGTCCAAGATTCCACAGGTCCGAATTCCGCGTTAAAAGAATCCCCAAGACACCCCCAGGGGGGGTGCGAGGCACGGCGTACGAGACCTAAACCGTACGCAGTGCCAGATTTCGGAAAAATCCGCTGTTTCTTGATTTTACTGTGTTGAATCTAGTCCGTTTGCCGGTAATGTTGATTGATTGAACCGAAATCGCTACAGTCCGTACACTTTCGTGTTCGAATTCCTTGAGGGGCGTTTGCTCCCCAAGCTTGTCCCAACCTTGTCACCCAAAAAACTTCGGACGCCTACATAACTGCGGCGAACGATTGATTTCCCTATGGCAAATCAGCTTGTAAACATCCAGAAACCAAGGAGCTTGAGCAGTGCGTTGCCCAAGTCAACCGCTTGGATTTGGATGGTTGCAATGTTAGTTTCAATGTCATGGGCGAATTTCGGCTACGCAGGTTGCGGTGCCGCCTCGGGACGCGTTTTTGATTGGAAACGAGACTCATTGACGTCGTTTTCGGCAGTTCTCGAAGCCTCCGTTCTTTACGATTCTCGAAGCGATGCAGCGTTAGATGCATTGATGGCTTCCGCTATGGAAGATCACGGTTACGAACGTTGCACCCGTTGCCGCCACCGCGATAACGACAGCGTTCCGCTCAAGACGGATCTCAACATTACCAAAACACCGACCTATATGCTTCAAGAAGCCCACGAAATACGTACTCGGCTTCGCGAACAAGGTGGTTCTGAATTGTTTGGAACTTCAGATGCGTCCTTCTTCGGACGCGACTTGGGGGTTTTGGAACGCCCCCCAATTCTGGCCTAATTCTCGGCTCGATCGCTGACCACCAGTCTCGTCAGCGGCTCTACACCCATCGAATGATGGATCGGTACGGCATAAGTCGTCCGGTGAGCGAACAAATTCCCCCAAGCGACACCTTGTGCGCCGTTTGGTGAGTCTGAAGACTCCCTTCCACTAGCAGCGTTATCGCAGCAAGCTTCCAAACACATTCGTTATTATTAGAAAACATCTACGAATCATGAAAAATCGTTCCTTCCATAGAAGTGCTTTCACTCTCGTTGAACTCCTCGTCGTCATCGCCATCATCGGCGTGCTCGTCGGATTGCTCCTGCCGGCGGTCCAAGCTGCCCGCGAAGCTGCCCGCCGGATGAGCTGCTCGAACAACATGCGGCAGATGATGCTCGCGACGCTAAATTACGAGTCCACTTACAAGCGGCTACCAGCCTCGAGCGTTTCCCGTACTGCGGATCCTTGGGGCCCCGTAAGTTCCCTCTCGGTCCACGCAAGATTGTTGCCACACCTCGAACAAACCCAGATCTACAACCTAATTAACTTCGGCGCAGACTACTTGGACCCATCCAACACCGCCGCACGGATGACCAACGTGGCAACCTTCCGATGCCCATCGGATCCAGCCACCGATATCCCTGCAACCCTCGGCGGACCGAACAACTATTACGTCAATTCTGGAACCATTCCACTCTGGAGTCGAAATGCTGCAAACCCATTGCCACAAATTCCTGCAAACGACGGCGTCTTCTACCGGGACTCGTTCCTCAAGCTCGCCTCGATCACCGATGGAATGACAAATACCGCCGGCTTCTCCGAACGATTGACGGGTGACTTTAATCAAGCTCGTGTTTCGCCAAGAACCGATACGTTCCAAACTGGTACTCAGCCAATGACGGCAGATCAAGCCTTCAATGATTGTTACGCAACGAATCTACAAGATGTCAGCCGACAAGGCTTTTCCGATGTAGGTGCTCCTTGGATCCGTAGCTACCACTCGACTTCGACCTACTACCACATCGCACCTCCTCAAGGTCGCTCTTGCATGTTCCCTCCAGGACGGATCATGACCACTGCAAACTCCCAACACGGCAACGCGGTGAATATGGTCTTTGTTGACGGTTCAACCCACACTGTTCCCGCTTCCGTGGATTTGGTTGTATGGCGAGCCATCGGCACACGCAACGGTGGCGAAACATTCGGTGCTTCGAATATCACTGAATAGACCGACCTTGTCGTGTGGAAGAAACCGATTAGGCCATGATCTCTTGAATTTTGCCAAGCTTGTCCCGACCCATCCGGACAAGCTTGCGTAGCTTCCGAACTGAAATCTTCTCCTCTCGAGGAATCTTACCGTGACCTACAAAACCATCATTCGCTCACTGATTCTCTCCAGTCTTGTCGCTATCCCAACTTGCTTGGACAACGCAGCAGTCGCGCAAGACTCGCAACTGGCGAAAGTCGTCTCTGACACATCGAAGCAACTAAAAGCAGTCGTTCCAAACAAAGCGGACGAACCAAGAGCAACCCCGGTAACCCGGGATGCCATGAAGCAGTATCTTGAAGATCTAAAGAATCGAACACCAAGGATTCCACTACCGGAAGCTACTCCGGAGGAACAAAAGCTCGCCATTGAAGACCCTCGAACCTACGGCTACGAAGGTCGCTTGCGCCGTACCTACTTGAATGAAACGTCGGTCAGCAACTATCTTCCATTCGGTGGCGTGTCCAAGAACGCCACGCCGCAATCCTTGAGTCGATCGGGCCCTGTCGATCCGAAGATGAGTTTGGATTACGCCTTTAAAGTCCGATTGTTCTGGATTGCAGCTCGTGGCAACAATTGCCAATATTGCTTGGGACACCAGGAATCCAAACTCCTCGCTGCCGGGATGTCCGAAGATCAAATCGCTGCTCTTGATAGTGAATGGAACGTTTTTCCCGAGAACGAACAAGTTGCTTTTGAACTTGCTCGCAAACTAACCCTCGAACCCCATTTGATATCCGCTAGCGATATCGATGCATGTCGCAAGTTCTATACAGACCTTCAGATCATCGAAATGCTAGGTTCCATTTCAGGTAACAACGCGATCAACCGTTGGAAAGAAGGAGCAGGTATCCCGCAATCCGGAAATGGCGGAAACTTTGGCGGCGCTACAACAGAAGCACACTCTTACTTGACCGACACTTCCGAGAAATTTGCAAAGCGAACCTCTAAAGTCGTATCAGTAACAAACAATGCGGCAGACGCTGCTGGCGATGTGTCGCTTCGCCAAAGTACTCCGACTAAATTCCAACGTCCTGCGTTTGAAAAAGGTGCCGAACTGCAGGCCAAACTTTTGTCGGTGAAGGAACGTACATCACGCTTGCCACTTGCCGATGAAGCGACGGCTAAAGAAGTACTCGGTGAGTTGGTAGCTGGTAAACCTATTGAGCAATGGCATCGGCTGTTGGCGAACTTCCCAATCGCCGGTAAACGATTTGCATCAGGATTCATCCTTGCCAAAGAACTGGACTCCATTCCGTTTGATCTACAGACCAAGATCGACTGGGTGGTAGCTCGTCAGGACCGTGCATGGTACGCGGCTTCTCTGGCATTGAATCAGATGAAAGCAGCGGGGATGTCGATGCAAGATATTGAAGGTTTGGGAGAGAACCTTACGCTTGCAGATTTGAACCTGGAAAATCCAACTGCAGCCACGCGTGAGCAAGCCTTATTACTGGTCGCCAAGAACCTTGCGGCATCACCCATTGTTCTGACGGATCGCCAAGTGGAGATTGCTGTGCAGCTTGCCGGCCCCAGGGCGGTGACTCAGACGATCCACTATGCCGCGTTCCGTGCGGCGTTTGATCGGTTCACCGAAGCCGCCGGACTTGGGACACCGTAAATCCACCTCGCTTCACCGTGAGCCGCTTACGTGTACCATTTCGTTTAGCAGTCAGCCGAAGGCGTACCGTATTGAACACACTGTCCGATTTAATGCTCTGCAGTTTTCTTTGCGTCTTTGTTTCTTTGCGTGAGCCCCAGTAGAGCATCGCGGAATAGACGCCACGATAATAGCCAACGTAAATATCCAATATCCACCGTCTGGCGAGCGGTGGCTACGGGTAGACGATCGATCGGTACACCGCAAAGGGCGTCTTTTTTCGTTTAGCAGCAATACCGTTCAATATTTTCATAAGTCGCGACTCCTGCTAGTGTTAGGCTCTCTTACGACCACACACTAACAAGGAGCCGCGACATGGACGAGCAAGGATGCTCAAGATTGCTAGCCGATGCCATAGTAAGAATTTTAGACCGTCTGGCTGGTTTGTAAAAGACCAAGCCCTCTCAGCAAATCAAGACCTAGGCCGTTCATCAGGAAATAGACGCGAAAGCCCGTTTCCGCAAGTGCGCAAAGTGAGTCTAGTAAGATATAGATACGCGTTTCGCGTTTGCTTCCGCGTACGGTCGTTAGCATAAAACGGAAAGAAATTAATCACTTTCGTCTAAGTCACAGTTAACTCAGCACTGCTTTTTCGTGTCAGATACAGATCATTGCTTTCTTTACAACTCCTTTCCGCATCCTGAATTCGAATTCCCATGTCACATCTAACCCCGGCACAAATTGACCGCATCATCGAAATGGCTTGGGAGGATCGAACAACCTTTGATGCCATTGAAAAGCAATTCGGAATCGTACCAGGCCAAGTGATCCATCTCATGCGGAAAGAACTTAGCCCAAGTTCTTTTCGATGTTGGAGAGCTCGCACCGCGGGCAGAAAAACAAAACACGTAGCGAAACGTGGTTTCGAAATCGGACGCTTCCGTTGCCCAAACCAGAAAGGTTAGCCATTCTTCGAAGCCTAGTGCTTTCGTATCATTCGACAGGAAACACGAGGCCGTATTTCGCTCTGACATAGGCTATGATCTTGGTCCCCGCTGGACCGGGAAGGCGTGATTTTGATCGCTTAGAAATCCAAATCGTTTTCATATTCTTCCCCATCCGCCTGTCGCATCTCCAATTCATGTAATGCTTCGAAATCGCCCGCCAAGAATGCGGAAAAGGTATCGGTGAACGGATGCCAGTGTTGGTCTAGATGAGGCTTGTCCTCTTCTTTTCTTGCCTGCCGGTGGCTTTTTATCTCTGCCTCCGAGCGTTCTCTCTTTGCTAAATAGGCTGAGTCGATAGAAATGCCAAGAAGTTTTAGTTCGATTGCAGCACACCGCCAATCGACTGCAAAACGCCTACAATAACCACGAAGCAAATTCTTACCCGTGAAAGTCGTAATCCAAGTCTTAGCCGACTGGAGTCTTTGCGGACGTTTCAAACGCTTCACTCGAGGCGGCAATGCTCTATTCTTTTTCGACACGTGCTTGGTGTAGTTCTAGCAAAGATTATCGCGTAGTCTGCAAAGCTGAGAATTGGAGGGGCTCAGTTGAGTTGGCTCAGTTCTCAGGCTGTCGGACCAACAAGAGGAGATAAGACCACGAGTTTTCGTCGTTCTTCACCCCTAGTCCCCCAAGAGCTCTCTTCCCTGCCTTGCGGCGGTCCAAGTCCACCACTGGTCCTTGTTCCTTCGAAGCCACTCCTTGTTTAGCTGGATCTTGCCCGTCCGCCATGCCCAACAACAAGCGGTGCATCGCTGCGGAGTCCTTTGCAGAATCGCTCACAATCCCCAACTGATCCACAAGCTTTCGAACATTCGAGTCGGTACTCAAGTTCAATCGGTACGTCGGGAAATCTTGGTACTGTTCTTGAATAGCAGCAAGGAAACCATCGATTTGCATTCCCTTGGCCTTCAAGAAATACACCGTCGTCTTTTCGTTCCCGCCCGTAGCTTGTACGCCACCGATTACCTTGCTTGCAATCAGAGTGTCCGTCTGGGCTTTGTCCAAGCTCAGGTCTTTCGAAACGATAATCTCAAATCGCTCGAGAAGACCGTTTAGAATGTCGTCCTCGGCAGCACGTGCATCCGGCTGGATCTCGGCAATCATGGTATACCATTCCTTCGGGGGCGCAACAGCAGGGTTGCCGCCGTTTACGTCCTTGGGCTTATCGCCTTGGGCTACCTTATTCGCCCCTGGATCATTCACCATCGGCTTTGTCTCAGCCAAGGCATCGTTCGAACCGCTCTTACCGACATCGGAACTCGGCTTCTCCGGCACTACGTCGTTTGCTTTCGAGTTACCTTGCTCTGAAGAAGCGATCGAAGAAATCTCACTGGGTGACAATTTCTCGGAAGGAGAAACAAGAGCAGGATCGGTTTGTACGGGATCTGGATCGGCCAACACGGGATTGTCCTGTACTGCTACCGGAGGCCCATTCGGATCGACCGGGGAAATTTTTGGCAAAGCCAAGATCAAGGCTCCCAAGGCAGCGACCGCCAATAGGCTAGGGCCCCAAACCTTTAGAATTCGCTCCCGCAATGTCGCTGAACGCGTCTCGTAAGTGCTGAGCATCGCTTGGGCTACCACTGGACGAGAATTCCTCGTTCGCTTGACCGTGGCTCGTGATACTTCTTCCAATTCCTCGAAGTCTGAATCCAAACCAGATTCACTTCCCGACGCGGGAACTGCATTTGGATGATTGGGAAGAATCCATGCAGGGGGAGCCTCTAACGACTCCGCCCTCTCTTTAGCCGCTTGTAGAATTCGTTTCGAAAAATCAGGCCCCAACCGTCCGACACTCCGACCACGGAGCAAGGACCGCCGCATGTTTGTAAGGGCTTCTAATCGCTCGGCGATCGCCGGATCGCTCTTCATAGCAGCATCCAACTGACGTTGCTCGTCCTCAGAAAGGACTCCGTCGAGCATACCACTGAGCAATTCTTCTAGTTTTTCAGGTTCTGGAGGCATCATGATTGAGGGGTACCATTCGTTAGGTAACACTCGGAGAACCTCGGAGGGGGAAAAGTTCCGTCGGCTTCTCGTAGAATATCGATGGAACCGCCCGGGAGAAACGGAATCTCCGGGAAATCGTCGACTTTTCTACCCCTTTTTTTGCCAGACTCCGGACGAAAGTAGCGTTTTTTCCACAACTCCTGCCCAATCTCGATTCGCGGCGGGCGAAGCCGGGCTCGGGTGCAAAATCCGCAAGATCCCCACCTTTGGGAAACTCGGCCTCGCTCCCTCCGCCGGCACCACCTCCAGCCCTTCCGCCGCTGCCACTCGCCCCAAACAAACCTCGGCGAATTGACCAATTCCAACTACATAATCCGGTTTGAGCACCGCTAGCATTTCTGCCAAATGCAAGTCGCAACTCTTGGCCAGCTGTGCAAATTCTTTCGCTGGCAGTTTGTCCGGCGTAACATTTCGAGCCCCCTCATCCATAAAAACTAGAGGACAGTAATTAGCTACGAACTGGTCCTCAAAGAATGCCTCTGGTGTCTGGTACTTCTTCGAGAACAACCCCCATAAGCGACGTCCAGAGACTTCCGACCTTCCGCATTCCATGCCCTCAATTGGACGCTTGGGATGTTCGTTGAGCGGTTTGCCGATCCTGGCGGAGATTCCCAAATAGTTTCGGACCGCGGCAACTTCGCCAAAGGGTATCCCGGTTTGGGCCATACCCCAAGGCCCCGGATTCATCCCCAAATAAAACACTCGTTTCTTAGTAGTTGCATAGCGACGCAGATACTCGCAATACGCCTCTCTTGCATAAACAAAGGGATTGTAAACGGTGTGAACGGGCAATTGGAACGCAACCTCTCCCAACCTCTCAGATAAGGTGTCTGCTGCCTCAATGAGCTTCTTAGCAATTGTATTCTTCGACACCGCATTTTCCCTCGCACTTACTTTTTCGTTACCACTGGCTTGCGCCGTCTCGGGTACAACTCTCTGCACAAACCACATACCGTGCCATCACAACCCCTGGCCGTACAATGCTCGCGTCCATAGAAAATGATCTGCAAATGGAGTTGGTTCCAGCTCTCCTCCGGAAACAGTTTCTTCAAGTCCCGTTCCGTTTGTACAACGCTCCTGCCATTGCTCAACCCCCAACGTTGCGCCAGTCGGTGGATGTGGGTATCGATGGGAAAAGCAGGAACACCAAATGCCTGCGCCATCACCACCGAAGCCGTCTTGTGCCCAACCCCAGGCAACTCCTCCAACGCTAGAAAATCTTTGGGAACCTTTCCTCCGTGTTGCTCTACCAGAATTCTGGACAACCCCGAAATTGCTTTCGCCTTCTGCGGACTCAATCCGCAAGGCTGAATGATCTTCTGGATATCCTCAACCTTCTGACGACTCATCGCCTCAGGTGTCTTTGCTAGCTTCCACAACGATGGAGTCACCCGATTGACCATCTTGTCCGTACACTGCGCACTGAGCACAACCGCCACCAGCAGCGTATAAGGATCCACATGATCCAAAGGAATCGGTGTTTGTGGATAGAGTTCATCGAGTCTTTGATGGACGATCGCTGCTCTCTCTTGTTTGTTCATCCTTATTTGTTCATCCTTGTAAACTTGTTTTCCGGTCAACCGGATTCCCGTCAATCTTATTACTGTGGATCGGACATCAAGTAATGGAACAAGTCCATTCGTTCCTCCGTTGACAACGGATCGAGCAAGCCTTCAGGCATTAAGGACAATTCTGACTTCTTGCGATTTTCAATTTCCACGACAGGGATCACCATACGCGTTTGACTGGTCTGTACGGTTACTTCCGTCTCGGTCTCGGAAACAGGAACCCCAGTGATGATTTCACCGTTGAATGTGCGAAAGAGTGTCACTCGGTAATTTGCGGCAACGACGTTGCTTGGAGCAAGAATATTCTCGAGCCAGTACCGCAAGTTCGAGCGCTGGGCACCAGTCAACTCGGGCCCAATCTCTCCACCTGCACCGAAGAGCTTGTGGCAGTTTCCACACTTCTGTACCCATATCGCCCTTCCTCGATCACGATTCCCCTGAGCGATTTTCTCGGGTGTAAATACCGCCAACTTCAGTTCGATCATCTTTTGAGTATCTTCGGGCAAGCCGAGATTCGGATTAAATTTTCTCGCCCTCTCCAAGAGCTTCCAGTCTGCAAACAATACAAACTGACGCCATGTGTTCGCGTCGATGCTGTCCTTGCCGATCTCGCCCTTCTCCAATCCGTTCAGCAGAACATCCAGAGTCTCCGGACGACTGGCTAATGCTGCCAAAATCCCAGACTTAGCTGGCGCAGCCGCACCTGCGAATCGCTCGAGCAACCCTTCTGCTCTCTTGGGATCCAATGTTCTGCGCATTGCAAATCCCGCCGCGTTCCCCAAATCTCCATCCGTGAGATACCCCATCAAGACTTCTCGGGCCGCATCGCTATCCTTGCCACCGATCGCTTCCACCGCATTCCTCCGCTCAACCAAAGTCGCGGTCTTTTCTTCGACAATTTTCACCAACTTCTCAAGTGGCGTATCGGCATCTAAAAGCCCGCTCAGGAGGGTCGCAAGTCGCTGAATCACTGGATCTGGATGTCGATCCCCTAACTGCATCAGTTCTTTCCAATACGGAACCTTGGTTCCCTGACTACGCCCCTGATAAGCACCCCACAACCCTTTGATCGCTGAAGCTTGTAATTCAGGATTGTCTCGACGTAAGACATCGGCCAAGTAATACTCCAAAGCTTCCTTCGCTAAGTTCCCGTCTGGCTCATTCCCCACAACCATCGTCGCCAATCGACGCACTGCCAGTTCGCGAATCTTCAACAATCGCGTCTCAAGCAACAATCGTGAAACACGATTCGGATCTTTTGCGACAAAGTTTTTCATCCCATACCAAAGCACCAAATTGTACGTGAGGTCCTCCGCTAGCTCGTCACGCGCTAAGAGTTTGGCCAACATCGATTCGAATTCACTTCGAAATCTCGGTAACGCAGAAGCCATCGCCAAGCTGTAATCGAGATACTTCGATGGCTTGGCGTTTGCGAACAATGTATCCAGCAATTCGGCTTCTAATTCTGCAATCCACTCTTCCTGTTCACCGCTAATATCCGAGTCGCTGAGAACCTCCGTTGGCAACGGTAGTGCGTCTACCAATAACTTCGCAACAAACGTATGAACGACTTCGCTTTGCTCGGAACGCATCATCTGCAACATCGTCTCGCGTTGAAGAACCCCCGCCGCGTGAGCTGCCCAGATCGCTCGCAATTGCTTAGTGATCGCATTCACTCCCTGTGACTCGCTTATGTCCTTCGGTTTGGTAGTCGCCACGGCAAGCAGCCCTTTCGGATTCGTGATCGCGACCGCTCGAACCTGTAATAGCTTGAGCAATTGATTCGTATACCACACGTTAGGGTGCGAAATTACGGAAAGAATATCGTCCGACGAAATGTTGCCCGAGCGACCTTGAACACCCTCAAAGAGGTTCTTCAATATGCCCTGTGGCTTCTCAAATGCTTCTTGCTCGCCACCAACGTATTTGAGGCGATACACTCGACCGCTCGTTCGGTGTACCCCGTCGTCGTCATGGCACTCACCAATGTCAGACCAGTCTATAATCACGACGCTACCGTCCGGGCTCTGCGCAAGATCCAAACCTCGAAACCAAACGTCTTGCCAAAAAGCCATGTCCTGTCCATGCTTCGCGGTAAATCCCGTCCCAGAACGCTCGAGATGATCCCGATTGATCCTTCGACCGTGCAAGTTGATCGCAAAGACATCTCCCCGATATTCCTCTGGCCACTGATCCGCTTGGTAAATCATCAACCCGCTATGAGCATGTCCACCTCCAGCCGCATCCGTGCCAGAACTAGGCGGGCCCTTACGAGTCTCTCGCCAGTCTTCTTTGGTGTCATCCCAGTGAACATGGTCCGCGATCTGCGGCAATAACTCATAGGTATGAGGATCCGAGTCCTCGCCGTACATGCGCTGCAAATGAGCATTGGGGATCGCATGCCACAAATGCCCAATCACGGTGTTGATGAAAAATAAATTACCGTGTTTGTCCCAGTCCATCCCCCAAGGATTCGTTGTGCCTTCACAAACCATTTCCACACGTTTGCTCTTTGGATGAAATCGCCATATTCCACATGTCAACATGGTTTTCTGAGGCAACACTGAGCTGTACGCGCTACCAAAAATTTGCGTGGGATTTTCCGATTTGTTCATCGGGGGATACACCAGACTCTGCCCCAATATCCCGTGCCGGCCATACAGCCAACCGTCAGGGCCAAATCTCAACCCATTCGCAAAATTGTGCCGAATCGTATCATTGAATCCTTCAAGTACCACTTCCGGTGGACCGTCAGCAACATCGTCTCCATTCGCATCCGGGAAAAACAATAGTCGGGGTGGTGCCAACGCCCAAACTCCATGAATGCCATTCAACGGCCCGACCTCCACACTCGTTAATCCCTTCAATCCCTCCGCAAAGACTTTGCGTGTCTCGAAGACACCATCGTCGTCTTTGTCTTCGAGAACAATCACTCGGTCCGACAAATTCATGTCGACGCGCTTGCTCGATTCGGCGTACGTATAGTTTTCGGCAATCCACAACTTGCCTCTGGCATCCCAAGCCATCGCGATCGGTTGCTGTACGTCCGGTTCGCTTGCTGCGACTTGCAACTGAAACCCATCCGGTAGCCGCACCGTCTCGACCACTTCCTGCGGCTTCATCTTCGGAACGGTTTCTTCTTGGCTGTCGTAGATGCTTGTCTGAGGTTTATCCGCTTGCTGGCCCAAAACAACCGTATACGGCGAAAGGATCAACAGGAATAACCATATCGCCAATCGAGTAAAGTCGTTTTGGCTTACCGAGGAAAGAAATGAATTCCGCAACAATGTCATGACAATTTCATGGGGAGGAAGGTGGAAACGAGCGACAGTAGCATCATAACCGATCCAACCACCCATCTGCTATCGCTAGGCGAGAGACTTTGAGTTTGTTCAGCTTCATGGTAACCTAACTTCTCCGCGAACAACGACGCACCTCAGCGCCGTCTCTTCGCGTCAATCCTAATTTGTTTACCGAATATCCACCTTAGCCACACGAGCCTAGCCCCACATTGTACCGCCCGAGGGCTTCTCGATCGTTTGATGAATCTATGACAGACTCCTCCCAAGCCGCAACGAAAAACGACCACGAGACCATCAAACCTGAGTTCGCTCCCTACGCACAATCCATCGATGGACTGCGGAAAGCCGGACAACAATTCTGGACCCGCGGATGGTCTCTGGGGACTTCAAGCAACTATTCTGCGGTAATCAATCGCTCCCCGCTCCAATTGCTGATTACCGCAAGCGGCAAAGACAAAGGACACCTCGGCGTCAATGACTTTGTAATCGTCGATGATCAAGGCAAACCAACTTTCGCCGGCCAGCCGAAAAGCAGCGCGGAAACCCTACTTCACTGCCTCGCTGCCAAACAAGGTGCCGGTTCTGTACTACATACCCACAGCGTGTGGTGCACCCTCCTATCAGAACATTTCGCGCCCCTCGGTGGAATTCGTGTCAGCGGATTCGAAATGCTGAAAGGACTCGAAGGTATCACAACCCACGAAGCGAGCGTGTGGATCCCCATTTTTGATAATACCCAAGACATCCCGTCCCTCGTGGTCAAGGTCGAAGAATACCTCGCAGCAAACCCCAACGAAAAATGCTGGGGTTACCTCATCAGACGACACGGAATGTACACCTGGGGCAAAGACATCGCTGAAGCTATCCGGCATATCGAAATCCTCGAGTTCCTCCTCGAATGCCTTGGCAGATCGACAAAACTCGTTTAAGCCCATCCGGATCCGTTAATCCGATCCGCAAATTCTGCTCAATAGTCCATCACCAAACTCCATCACCAACATCCCAGAGTTCGATCCTCACTAAGGCAAAGGTACCTCCTATGTTGGCTCTGGTACTGCGAACAATTCTGCATTACTACCGATTGCTTCTCCCCGTCGCTCTTGGCGTAGCGGTTTCCAGCGCCGTGATCGTCGGTGCTCTGCTGGTCGGCGATAGCATGCGAGGCTCCCTCAAAGAAATCGCGATGGATCGTATCGGTTCGATCGATTCGATCGTCATCGCCCCTCGATGGTTCAACGCAAAAGCCCTCGATCGCGCTAAATCCAATCTGCAAGCCAGCGATGACGGACATCAAGACCTCCACGGATTGATTTTGCTCTCCTCCGTCGTGGCAGAACTTCAAGATCGCTCGCCGGAACCCCAAGGCAGCATCACCACCAAACGCTCAACCGAATTGACACTCTTTGGCGTCGATGAATCGTTTTGGTCCCTCGGAACCGTCCGACCCAAACAACTCCCTTCCGGTAACCAACTCGTTCTCAACACTTCCCTTGCTGAACGACTCAACGCAAAAATCGGCGATCGGGTAACTCTCAAAGTCTCCCGCGATGCCGTCGTACCAGCAGATAGCGCACTGGGTAAACGCGAAAACGAAGTTGTCGCGCTCTCGCGCTGGGAAGTCGTCGATATCCTGCCCGATAAGAGTCTCGCCAGGTTTTCACTTCGAAGTGATCAACGGCCAGTGCAGAATGTTTTCGCAGATAAATCCGCACTTCAGTCAGCCCTTGAAATCCAAGAAAAAATCAACACGGTTGTCACGAGCTACTCATCGGTGACCTCGAAACCCACCGGATCTGCATCGCCCTCCTCTTCACCGATCACTTCCTCAACACCGGTCGCTTCCTCAACACCGGTCGCTTCCTCAACACCGACTCTACTTTCGGCTCTCGAACTAACACTCGATGACCTCGGTCTGCGCTGGGAAAAAATCGAACGCCCCTTCCCGGATTCCAAGCGAAACGAATCCAGCTCTGGCGATCCAGCTACAAACACCGGAAACACTCCTGCGGACAACAATCTTCTAGTCGAACCAAAAGAGGTCTATCGCTACGATCAACTCACCAGCGAACAAATGATGATCCAAGATCCCTTGGCAAACGCAATCGAATCCGAGTTGGATCTGAAATCCACTAGTGGGGAACCCATCGAAGCCCACCGCGTTTTGAGCTACTTGGCAAACAACACAGAAGTCGTGGGACGATCCACCTCAGGTCGCCCCGTCCCCTACTCCATCATAAGCGGTGTCAACTGGAACGTTCTCGAAGCGATGCTAAAAACATCTGGAGTTAACGTTCCTGCACCGTTAGATGAGAATTGGGTGGTTATTCACTCTTGGATGGCAAAAGAACTTCAAGCCCAAGCGGGAGATCGACTCCGTGTCGACTATTTTCTTCCGGAGACCGTAGAAGGTACCGAAGTGGATAATCAGTGGGAGGTCAAGCTACATGCCATCGCTCCCCTGACAGAACCGACTGCGCCATACCGCAGAAAGACACCCGCAAGATTCTCGAGTCCGCCAACGCCCTTCAATGATCCTGATTGGACCCCCGTTGTTCCTGGGATCACTGACCAAGAGTCGATTTCAAACTGGGAAACACCCTTCGCACTGAATCGCAAGATCGAAAAAATCGATGATGAGTACTGGAATTCTCATCGCCTAACACCAAAGCTTTTTGTCTCCGAAGCCCTCGCAAAAAAACTTTTCGGATCGCGCTTTGGATCCCAAACAAGCTTACGTTTCGATGGGCTAAGCGAACAAGACCGCAGCAAGGTCGGTGAAAGACTCGCAACAATCGCACGAGAAAAGTCGGAGTCTCTTGGATGGCGAGAGATTCCTTTGCGCGATCAACAATTACGCGCTGCGAACGGTACGACCCCCTTTGACGCACTGTTCTTGTCTTTGAGCTTCTTCGTGATTGCCGCAGCCCTGATCCTTGTCGCATTGCTGTTCCGATTAACTATCGAAAAACGAGCTGACCATTGGGGGCTCCTTATGGCCTCCGGTTGGACGCGTGGGAAAGTACGGCGTCTGTTGTTGATCGAAGCTTTCATCGTTGCTGGGATCGGATCGGCAGTCGGTGTTGCTCTCGGTGTACTCTATGCGTACGGAATCCTCGCTGCCCTAAAGACTTGGTGGGTCGGCGCGATCTCGGTGTCATTCTTAGAATTCCATATTCGCCCACTGAGTCTATGGATCGGATGGCTTGCCGGTTTGCTAGTGTCCTTGCTCGCAACCTGGTTCGTCACCCGGCAATTACGCAGCTCGCAAATCGCTAGATTGATCAAAGGTAAACTGGAAGAACAAGGACCATTTGAAAATGTTGGGAAGTGGGTCAGTTGGACGTTCTGGGGAATGACAATCCTCGGAATCATCGCAATGCTCGCTGGGCAATGGGCCCAAGGTCAAGCACAAGCAGGAGCATTTGTCGCAAGCGGAATGTGCTGGATGACAGCCGGTGTGCTGTGGCTTTATCGACGCTTCCAACATGCAGAAACTCCTTCGTTTGCAAAACAAAGCTCGTCAGCACTTGGTATCTCTGACTTGGCAAGATCCAGCGCTCAGAGATCTCCTATCCGTAGCTTGCTGACTGTCGCTCTGATGGCAATGGCAAGTTTCCTCATCCTTTCCATGAGCCTATTTCAAAGTGAACCAGATCGACGCGGAACCGGCGGTTTCGATTGGTTAGGAAAAAGCTCACAGAGCATCCACGTGAATATCGGCGATGCCAAGCAACAACGCCAAGTCCTCGGAGACAAAGCAGACGAACTGCAAAAATGTGACATTGTCCAAGTCCGTATGCGAGGTGGCGACGACGCGAGTTGCAATAACTTGTACCAAGCCAACGAACCGCAAGTCATGGGCATCGCAGCGAATATGGCATCCATCGATCGCGATGCCAAAGGACAAAGCGAGTTCGCTTGGTTCGGTACCAATCTTTCGAACTCACCTTGGGAAGCATTGGATACAGATAGCGACGGATCTTCGGCAAACCCAGTTCCTGTAATTCTCGACCAAAACACCGCGCTCTGGGCTCTGCATTTGGGGGGCTATGTCGGTGAACGATTCAAATACAATTTTGGGGGCAAAGAAGTACACTTCAAAACCGTAGGTGTACTGCAAAACACCATACTGCAAGGTAGCCTCTGGATCGGCGAGAAAAACTTCCAAACGATCTTCCCGGATGTCGGTGGATATCGCATGTTTTTGGTCAAACCCAAAAACGATGTCGCAGTAGATAAAATAAAAGTGCGAGATGCTTTGCAAGACGGATGGTCCGATGAAGGACTTAGCTGCGCTGCAAGCGAAGAAATTCTTCAGAAACTGCTCGCCGTTCAAAACACCTACCTTAGTGCTTTTCAAATGTTAGGAGCCCTCGGGCTTTTACTCGGTACGCTGGGACTTGGGGTCACTCAGCTACGCAGTGCTATGGAACGCAAAAGTGAACTGGGTGCCATGCGGGCGATGGGATTTTCAAAGTCCAGACTCATCTGGGGCCCTGTTCCTAGAAAACGGTTGGCAACTCATGCGTGGAGTTGGTATTGGCATGCTCTGTGCTCTGGCTGCCTCGCTACCTGTACTGATGCAAAAACAGAGTCTTGCCGGAATCCTAGGCCCCCTGTCCATGCTCGCTTGGGTCATTGGCCTCGGACTCTTTTTCTGTATCGGTGCGGCTTACCTCGCCATGCGAGAACCACTTCTCAATGCTTTGCGAGCCGACCACTGATCCACTTCTTACGAGGGTTTGCCCCATAGGATCATTAGCAACCCTTTTGCTACCCCCGTTTTCTATGGAATCCCTCATTCAAACGGGCCGATTTTTTCTTTGGTGAGAAGCAAGTGCGGTAGGATGTTTTCAAAACTCCGGTCAAAATAGATCGCGGTCGTGCACACAATTCGCCCCTCTCGAGGAGTCGATCGCACAAAGCTTGCCACTTTCCACCTTTCCCTCCTTCCGCATTGTTCGCAATCGAGCTAAACCCATGACAACGAACTTGAACAAGTATTCATCCAGGATCACCCAACCGAAGAGCCAAGGGGCATCGCAAGCCATGTTGTACGCGACAGGGCTAAAGCCGGAGGATATGAGCAAAGCTCAGGTTGGGATCGCAAGTGTTTGGTTCGAAGGGAATCCTTGCAATATGCACTTGCTCGATCTTGGTGCCGCCGCAAAGAAGTCCGTGCAGGCGCAAGGACTTGTCGGGATGCGATTTAATACCGTCGGTGTCAGCGACGGGATCAGTATGGGCACCGATGGTATGTCCTATTCGTTGCAGTCCCGAGATTTGATCGCCGACTCCATCGAAACGATTATGGGAGGGCAATGGTACGACGGATTGATCGCTATCCCTGGATGTGACAAGAACATGCCCGGATGTTTGATCGCCATGGGACGTTTGAACCGTCCTGCTTTGATGATCTATGGCGGAACGATTCGCGCAGGGAAATGGAATGGTCATTCGCTCGATATCGTTTCGGCCTTCCAGTGTTATGGACAATACATCGCGGGGCAGATTGACGATGAGACACGCGAGAACATCGTTCGCAACTCATGCCCAGGTGCAGGGGCTTGCGGTGGTATGTACACCGCCAATACCATGGCATCAGCCATCGAAGCCTTAGGAATGGCTTTGCCCTATTCAGCCTCCATTCCCGCAGAAGACCCCGCAAAAAAAGAGGAATGCGATCGTGCTGCCGCAGCGATCCGATTGTTGCTAGAGCGAGACATCAAGCCACGGGATATCATGACACGTGAAGCGTTTGAGAATGCAATGACGATCGTCGTCGCGTTAGGTGGAAGCACCAACGCCGTTCTTCACCTGTTGGCCATGGCAAGATCTGTCGATGTTCCACTAACTCTCGCAGACTTTCAAAACACGAGCAATCGCGTCCCGTATCTGGCAGACCTGAAACCCTCGGGCAAGTTCGTACAGGAAGACTTGCACTCGATTGGAGGAACTCCAGCCGTGATGAAGTATTTGCTCGAAGAAGGGTACCTAAAGGGAGATTGCTTGACAGTCACAGGTAAGACTCTTGCCGAAAACGTAGCGGACTTGCCAGGTTTGAAAGTTGGGCAATCAATCGTTCGTCCCGTGAAGGACCCGATCAAGGCCACTGGCCATATCCAGATTCTGTTTGGGAATCTGGCACCCGAGGGAGCAGTTGCGAAGATCACCGGTAAAGAAGGTTTGATCTTCTCAGGTCCAGCACGCTGCTTTGATAGTGAAGAAGACATGTTGCGAGCACTGGAGCAGAAGAAAATCCACAAGGGAGATGTCATCATCATTCGTTACGAAGGCCCTAAGGGCGGCCCGGGGATGCCTGAGATGCTCACCCCGACTTCCGCAATCATGGGAGCCGGCTTGGGTTCGGACGTCGCGTTGCTTACCGATGGACGATTCTCTGGTGGATCCCACGGATTTATCGTTGGTCACATTACGCCCGAGGCTCAAGTCGGTGGTCCTTTAGCATTGGTCCAAGACAACGATCACGTGACAATTGATGCCGAAAAGAACCGATTGGTGGTTTCCGTCAGCGATGAAGAGATGGCCAAACGACGCGCTGCCTGGGTAGCACCAGCCCTGAAGGTGACTCGCGGGACGTTGTACAAGTACATCAAAAACGTGAAGAGTGCGAGCGAGGGTTGCGTTACCGACGAGTGAGCACGAGAAGAGCTGTTGGCTATCGGCACGAAGTTTGCTCTGTAGAACCTTAGGGACGGACAAGTTTTGTTCCCGTAAGCCAATTTGGCAGAGCTTTCCTCCGGCAACTTCGATCGGAATGAACTTCCTCCTGCCGAATTGCGAATAAATAGGGTAACGGTTTCCGGTGTTCTTGTCGCGCTGGGAACGCACCAGATTTTTTAGGAGCTCGCGTACGATGAATCGACCGCTTTCAAGCTGGAAAATGGTTTTGCTCGCCGCCGCAATCGGTGGCCCTATCGGCGTCTGGATTTTCTCACAAAGTGGCGCGAGCGTCACTCAAGCCTACGCGCAGCAGGCTGCAGAGGCGACCCAAGCTCGCACGCAGCTCGATCCGGGTCTCGTAGCTCATGCGGAACAACTTTCAAAGGCATTCCGCGATGTTGCAAAATCGGTAAAACCTTCCGTCGTTAGCATCAAGTCTTTGGTTGAACGCCGTGCCGTGGCACAACGCGGACCCGGTCGCGGACTCCCTCAAGGCTTGCCTCCTGAATTCGAGCGATTCTTTGGCCCAGGATTCGGGATCCCCGACATGGAGCAAGAGGCTGCTCCCGAAGGCCCCGATGGCAAAGTGCAACTTGGACTCGGCTCCGGTGTGATCGTTCGCGCCGACGGCTACATCTTGACCAATAACCACGTCGTAGCCAACGCTTCCGAACTCGAAGTCTACCTCAGCGATGATTCGAAGTATGTCGCGAAAGTTGTCGGCACCGATCCTCGCACGGACTTGGCCGTCCTCAAGATTGACGCTACCGGACTGATCGCAACTCCAATCGGCGACTCCTCGAAAGTCGAAGTCGGTGATTGGGCTATCGCTATCGGTAGTCCCTTCGGACTCGATCAAACCGTTACCGCAGGGATCATCAGCGCAACGAAACGTACCGACCAAGGAATCACCCCTTACGATGACTTCATCCAAACCGATGCAGCAATCAACCCCGGGAACTCCGGTGGCCCGTTACTCAACTTGAGAGGTGAAATCATCGGTATCAACACTGCCATCGCGTCGCGAGGTGGTGGGTACAACGGAATCGGCTTTGCCGTACCTGGAAACACCGCCTCTCGCGTCCTCTCCGATATCATCAGTACCGGATCGGTATCCCGAGGATTCGTCGGTATTCGTCCTGCAGCAATGTCCCCAGAGATTGCCAAGCAGTTAGATTTGCCATCGAATCTCCGAGGTGCCTTGGTCGAAAACGTAACCAAAGGTATGCCAGCAGACAAAGCTGGGATCAAAGTCAAGGATGTGATCGTTGAAATCGATGGCGTGCCGATCAAGTCTGATTCGGCTATGCGTCGCGCGATCGGTGAGACGAAACCAGGCACGACGGTCAATGTCAAAGTCTACCGCAATGGAAAAACGGTCGACATTCCAGTCACGGTCGCTCCCCTCGACGAAAAAGCACTTGCTCAAGTCGATCAGCAATCGATCGAGAAAATGCAAAAGCTCGGGATCGCTGTGGATTCCGTGCCGAGTAGCATCGCAAAGAGATTGCAGCTTGAGAATGGAGAAGGCGTGATCGTTACGGAGCTGGCTCGACGTGGACGATTCTTCGGCGTGAAGGTTGGGGATGTAATTCTCTCGGTCAACGGAACGGCCGTCAATTCACCGGAAGAATTCGTCGACGCCCTCGCAGATTCCGAGCCTGGACAACCACTTACTATGGTGATCCGTGATGAAAACGCCGAGAAGATGATTACGATACAATAGGAGCGTCGGCGGAATCTCTTCGGCCGACCCTTCCGATCCCACCCACCTAACGGAACTCGCCGATGAGGTCCCTCCCCTCCCTCCTAGATAGTGTTTTTTTGCGCTATACCCAGTCACTCTACGCCCAATTTCTAGGGCGTAGAGTTTGCCGCGTTGTATGGCGGGCTGGACGGCATCTCAAGCCATCGTTGGCACGCGCTCTGTGCGTTTGTGCGATCTTTGGGGCGTTGCCCTTCAATCTTTTTGAAGGACTTCTCCCGGGGCTTGGTCACGGTTTCGTTGACCGTGCGAACGCTTCTGAGCCGATTGATTTCAATCGCGATATCCGCCCGATCCTTGCGAACCACTGTATCGCATGCCATGGGCCTGATGCAGAGAAACGAAGTGGCGATTTGCGACTGGATGTGCGTGAGGAGGCCATCGCTAAAGCGATTGTTGCAGATCACCCGGAATCAAGTTCACTTGTGGCACGGGTCGAATCGACCGATCCCGATGAACTGATGCCACCACCGGAGACGGGCAAGCCACTCTCCTCGCAACAGATCCAACTGCTAAAGGATTGGATTGCCCAAGGGGCCAAGTACGCACAGCATTGGGCTTACGAGCCGATCCGAAATGGCGATGCGTTATTGGCTGCTTTACCAATTGAGACTTCGTCAACTACAATTGCTCCTACTCAACAAATTTCCACTGCATCGGATCCTGCGCAAGTCAACCCGATTGATCGATTCCTAGAATCGAAATTAAAGTCTCAAGGATTGCATTATTCGCAGGAGATCTCCAAGCCGCAGTTCTTGCGGAGACTTTCGCTGGATCTCACCGGGTTACCACCGAGCATCGAGGAACTACGAACGTTTTTGGAGGACGAAACACCGCAAGCAATTACGAAAGCAATCGATCGATTGCTCAGTTCACCTCGTTATGCAGAGCGATGGGGCAAGCACTGGTTGGATGTTGCACGGTATGCCGATACGCTCGGAGGAGCCGCCATCGGTTTCACGAGTTTTCCTTTTTCTTATACCTATCGCGATTATGTCATTGCCGCATTGGATCGGGACTTGCCTTTCGACCGATTCATTACGGAACAAATTGCGGCAGATCAACTGGGGCTCGGCGAGAACGATCCGTCGCTTGCCGCGTTGGGTTTTCTGACGGTGGGCATGCAGTTTCGCAATCCCCACGACACGATCGACGACCAGATCGATGTCATCACGCGAGGTTTGATGGGTTTAACGGTGTCATGTGCGCGCTGCCACGACCACAAGTTCGACGCGATCACGACGGAAGACTATTACGCCTTGGTCGCCTGTATCGCTCCTAGTCAGCCACCTGAATCGTTGCCGGTCATCGGGCCGGCTCCAGATCCCAATGCGACTCAGTCCTACGCTGCACAGTTGGCATCGCTCGATGAAAAACAGCGTGAATTCGCTCGGGAACAGAACGAAGTCATGCGCAGCAGGCTTCGTATGCAGGTCGGGCTTTACTTGGCTGAGATCGCCAAAGGGGTTGGAATGCAGGATGTCTCGACGCAGTTCCTCTCGTATCGCACAGACGACTTGCGTCCGATGATCCACAATCGCTGGCTCAGTTACTTGGGATCCCTTCCTGCAAATGATCCTGTGTTCGGGGTTTGGATCCAGGCCAAGGGTTTTGGTTCGATCAGCGAAGAAGAATTTCTCAAACGTATTGAGGAGCTGATTGCTAGTTGTCGGAAAGAGCTTGAAGCCAGTGGAGCAAAACCGGAAACGATTCATGCATTACGTAGCGAACCACCCGTTTGGAACCCTTTGGTGCTCGATACGGTAGCGGAGAAAAAGCCCAAGTCATTGCTTGAGCTTGCTGCTGTCTATGGTGATTTATTTGCCCAAGAGCATCGGCGATGGTCGACTGCTTTGCTCAATGCAGCGTTGGAGGCTTCCTCCGAAGGGACGCTTCTTCCTGACGATCATCCGGAGCATCTGTTAATCAACAGCCCTACCCATCGGCAACTTCGCAAGCATCTCTATGGGCCGGATAGTCCTTTAGAAGTGCCGGAAGCCCAAGCATCGAAACTGACCAATCGGACGATTGCCGACATGATCAGTGGGAAAAAGGGCGCGATTCATCAATTGAATCTTTCGAATCCAGGTGCTCCGGCACGAGCAATGGTTGTTCGTGAACCGATGAAGCCCGAGGAGGTTCGCATTTTGTTGCGAGGCAATCCGCTGACCCCAGGGGCTCTTGTTCGACCTCATTTTCTCAGCGTATTGTCCAAGCCAGAAACCAGTATCTTCCGCGATGGGGAGCGTCGGCTCGACTTGGCTCGCGCTGTGGTTTCACTTGAAAATCCCCTGACTGCTAGGGTGCTCGTTAACTGGGCTTGGCAGCATCATTTTGGATTAGGTTTGGTCCGAACTCCTGACGACTTTGGAACCCGAGGAGAACCGCCGACTCATCCAGAGTTACTCGACTATCTCGCTGATACGTTTCGCAAACAAGGTTGGTCGCTCAAGAGTTTGCACCGATTGATCGTCTCAAGTAAAGCGTATCGTCAAGGTGCGATTGAGAACCGGGCGTTCCGCGAAATTGATCCTGAGAATCGATGGTTGTGGCGGATGCCCAGACGACGGCTTGATTTTGAGGCGATGCGAGATTCCATGTTAGCGGTCTCGGGAGAATTGGATGTGACTCGAGGAGGGCGACCGGTGGATTTAGAAACAGCTCCATCGAGTAATCGCAGGACGGTATATGGTTTTGTGAATCGAGACGTTGTGTCTCCGTTGATGAGCACGTTCGATGTTGCGAACCCAAACGCTTGTACAGCCAAACGACCGGATACCAATGTGCCACAACAAACGTTGTTTGCTCTGAACTCGGAGTTTATCTACGAGCGAGCGGCAAAACTCACCACCAAGATTGCATCGGATCCTGCGGTTGCTGCCGTTGCGGATGGGGTAAAAGACCGGACCCGTTTTGAATTGCTTACCCAGCACGTGCTTGGTCGCCTGCCGTCGGACTTGGAATGGAACGCTACCGAGCAGTTTTTGAATCATGCAGCGGCTACTGCGAATCCTCAACAAAACGCTGAAGCAGCAGATGCATTGTCCCAACAGAAAGAACGACGCTGGGTGCAGATTGCCCACGCGTTACTCGCTTCTAACGAATTCACTTTCATCGATTGATTGAATCATGTATCGAAAACACCAATGCGATTCTTCCATGCCCGAGAATCAATTGAGCTTGGCATCGCGCAGGCACTGGATGCGTCGTTGCGGAATGGGATTCGGGGGACTGGCGTTGAGCAAAATGCTTCTCGACGATTCTCCATCGCTGAACTCCTCCTGTTTTGGACAGACGGGAGTAGATGGTGCGCCAGGAGCAAAACCAACCTCCGGGACACTTGGACTGTTGCCGACCCATTTTCCAGGGAAAGCAAAACACATCATCCATGTCTTCCTCAACGGCGGGGTTAGCCAAGTTGATACATTTGATCCTAAACCGGAGTTAACGCGCCGCGCGGGGCAAATGTTGCCCTTTTCGAATTTGCAAACCGAACGGAAAACAGGTGTGGCACTTCCGTCACCCTTCGAGTTCAAGCAGTACGGAGAGAGTGGGATACCAGTAAGCGATCTGTTTCCGAAACTCGCGCAGTGCGTCGATGAGATGACCGTTATCCGCTCGATGCATGCGGAACTACCGAGTCACGAAATGTCGTTGATGTTGATGAATACCGGCGACATGCGATTGGTAAGACCAAGCCTTGGTTCTTGGCTGACTTGGGGTATGGGTTCGCTCAACGAAAACTTACCTGGGTTTGTAGCGCTTTGTCCCGGTGGGTTGCCCGTCGGTGGTGCTGGGAATTGGCGATCCGCATTCTTGCCGGGAACATTTCAAGGGACTCGCGTCGATACTTCGAAAACGGATGTTTCGAAGTTGATCGATCATCTCAAGAATCAACGACTCAGTCAGGAGGAGCAAGCTACACAGTTTGCGCTGCTGCAACAATTCAATCGACAGCACCTGGAGCAACGTCCGGGTGAAGAGGCGATCGAAGCTCGGTTGAAGTCGTTTGAACTTGCGTTTCGAATGCAGACAGAAGCGAGCGATGCGTTTGACATCTCCCAAGAACCAGAGCACATCCTAAAGCTATACGGAGAGGGGCCACAGAATCGCCAGTTGCTTATCGCAAGGCGACTAGTTGAACGCGGAGTGAGATTCGTGCAAACATGGCACGGCGAGATGCAGCCCTGGGACAGCCACTCGAACATCAAAGAGGAGCACCGCAAAGTCGCAAACGAATGTGATTCCGGACTCGCAGCGTTATTGATCGATCTAAAGCAGCGCGGACTGCTCGACCAAACCTTGGTCTTGTGTACCGGTGAGTTCGGGCGAACTCCAACGGTTGAGATGGGGCAAGATGGGGGAGGAGCGAGCCAGGGGCGAGATCACAACCATTGGGGATTTTCAATATGGATGGCTGGGGGAGGTGTGCGACGAGGGATGCTCTACGGGGCGACCGATGAGTTTGGATTTAAGGCTGTAGAAAATCCGGTATCGATACATGACTTGCATGCTACGATTCTGCATTTGATGGGATATGACCACCAACGAATGACCTTCCGATATGCCGGCAGAGACTTTCGTTTGACCGATGTTCACGGAAACGTCGTGCAACCGATCCTAGCGACCTAATTACAAAAGGCCCACTGGACAATATCTCACGCGGAGAGCCATTGGCTCTCAGAGAGTTGAGAGGAGAAAGTGGTAAGTCGAATTTCATCTGCATACCAGTGCGTCAATTTCCCACGCAAAGGCCAGCGATTTCGTTTAGCAGTCAGCCGGAGGCGTACTCGTGCGAAACCAACTGCCATTGATTAATTCAACGCATTTGGCTCGCAGGTTAGATCCAGCCAGAGCGGGGGACGGCAGCGGTGTCTGTGAACCACCAAAGTTCACCGTCCGTGGGATGAATCAATTGCGCGGGGAACTTGACGGGTTCTCGGGGACCATGCCAAACGACTTCCAGTGCCGGGGCTTTGGATGCTCCGCACACTAGAAATGCAATTATTCTGGCGCGATTGATCAGTCCTGCTGTCATTGTCATTCGGAATGCATCGAATTTTGGAACAAAGTTTGCGACGAATCCATCGAGACTAGAGAGAGCGGTCGTTTCAGGAAACAGGGAGGCGGTGTGTGCATCATCTCCTAATCCCAAAAGAACAATGTCGATGGAGGGGGAGTCTCCGAGGACTTGGCGAATGGTTTCGCCATATGTTAATGCGGCGTTATCTGGCGCCGTTGTTTGAATCGGAACCGGATAGAATTGGGGAATCGAGTGAGCGTTCTTGGTCGCTTCCGCTTGGTCTAGCCAAGCTTTTCGGACCATCAAATAGTTGCTTTCCTCAGAAGTGTGGGAAACATTGCGTTCATCGCCCCAAAGCAAATGGACGCGACTCCAATCGAGGCTTTTCAAGTGCCGTTCGGCGATCAATTCGTACAATCGCTTGGGGGTTGAGCCGCCGGAAAGAGCTACGACACATCGTCCGCGGGCTGAAATCGCCTCACCGATCGATTCAATCAGCCAATCGCAGGCACTTGATGCGACTTCTTCGGAAGTCGGTTTCACGATGAGCTGAGAAGCCATTATACTTAGAAATCACTATACTGGGGGGAGAGTTTTTTCGAGAGCAATCCGGGGAGTGCCGAGAACCAAGTCCTCGCTCGGCCTTAAACCTATTGCCAACACGACCGATTTGCAAGGGATCTCATTTCGGATGTCATTGACCACCGCGCAGCTTTGGGAACGCGTCCACCTTGCAGGGCTTGCTACGCCGGAGCAGTGCCGTCAATGGGCTAGGGCTGTGGCCGAAGTGATTGGGCAAGACAATCAGACCGATCCAGCGTTGGTGATCAAAGAGCTCGTACATCAAGAAAAGCTCAGTGCCTACCAAGCCAATGTGCTGTATCGAGGATTGTCCCATCCTTTGCAACTTGGAAAACTGCGAGTAGTCCGATCGCTGGAATCGGAGCGTGGGCCTGCTTGGTATGAAGGTGAGGATGCGACGACGGCACGATGGTCGGCGTTTCCTCCCAAAAACTTGTGGATTGTTGCACTTGCTGATGAAAAACTTGCCAGCGATGCCGTGCAAGCTTGGCCACCGAGTTTGCAGTGGGCGGAACGGCATTGCAAAGTGCACGCTACGCACTTGGACCGCTGGATGCAATCGGGCGCGACGCTCAAGCATCTTTACGCCGTTTGCGAAGCTGTACCGGGATTGTTCTTGAGAGAAGTCCTCGAACAAGGTCCATTGTCCGTTTCGCAAGCGTACCAATTGGTGCTTGATGTAGCTTCGGGTTTAAAGTTTCTGCATACATCCAAGATGGTACATGGACACTTGTGTTTAGATGCAGTGGTCTGGAATGAGATGCAAGGGTTTCGACTCCTACGCGATCCGTTGTTTCCACCGAGTTCGGCTTATCATGGTCCAGTTCAAAGCGTTCTTGGGGGGGCCGAGCACCGTTTAGCGCTCGCAGCACCAGAGTTATTTGCACCAAATGCTGTTCCTAATGTGGCTACTGATATGTACGCCTTGGGATGCTTGTGGTACCGATGCCTCACAGGCCAGTGGCCAATCGATCCGGGCAATGACGCTCCGGCAGAGAATTGGGCCAAGTTGCATGCGAATGTCCCGATCACTACTCCGGAGCGAGTCCCGGCGACACAAGTGCGTTGCTTGATGCACTTGTTAGCGAAAGATCCAGCCGTTCGTTTTGCCAACGTTGATGCGCTCTTGCGAGCGCTTGACCAACTAGTATTGCCATCAGAATCTACGAATCCGGCATCAACAACTGCACCCACTGTTGCTGCCGCGAACCCTGCGGCATCTCAATCTTCGCCAGCCGCTGCTGTCCAGCCCGTTGCTGCCACGGCTGCAACTGCAGTGCCGCTCAAGCCTGCGTCACCTACGGCAACGGACGCACCCGCGAAATCGCCGGTCGCATCCAAAGCCCCGGCGGCTTCAACTCCGAGCGTGGTGCCAAAGTCACAGACACAGCCAGCAAAGTCTGAGGTGCCGCCAAAGACGACTCCGGTTGAAAAGCTGGAGAAGGCTGACCTTACGGCAAAGCAAGCGACTGCGCCGAAGCAAGAGGCTGTACAGAAACCTACGGCTACGCAGAAGCCAGATGCTGCGCCTAAACAAGACGCTGCGCCGAAGCAAGAGGCTGCGCCGAAGCAAGAGGCTGTACCGAAGCAAGAGGCTGTACCGAAGCAAGCACCAGTTGTGGGGACTAGTTCTTCTTCCACCAAGCCGCAAACTTCCAATACGACGACACCCGCTACACCATCAGTAAACTCTGCCTCACCATCAGCAAACTCTGCCTCGCCATCAGTAAACTCTGCCTCGCCATCAGTAAACTCTGCCTCGCCATCAGCAAACTCTGCCTCGCCATCAGCAAACTCTGCCTCGCCATCAGCAAACTCTGCCTCGCCATCAGCAAACTCTGCCTCGCCATCAGCAAACTCTGCCGCGCCATCGGTAAGCAAGGCCACACCTGCCAAAGGAGCATCAACACCAACAGTCGCTCCTTCTTTACCGAACACTTCCGTTCCCAGCGCGACGGCGAAGACTTCCGATGTTAGCAACAACGTCGATAGCAACGTTGTCGCCAGAGACGCTTCTGCTTCTGCTACACCTGCGACCTCAAAGGGTGCCGAAGCCGAGCAAGTAGGTACGATTAAAACTGCGGTAGGAGATGCTGCTAACACAAATACCGGGACGAAGACCGGATCGCAGAAATCAGGGGCGAAGAAAAAGCGACCTGATGGGGCGAAGGGACCGAAGGCCAAATCAGGGGCCAGTTCTCTCGCAACAGTGGTAAAAAAGAAATCCAAGCCAAAGAAGCCTGTATGGTTCCTACCGATGGTGATCGGTTGTTCGGCTTTGCTGTTTACCCTGTTGGTTGTTGTGTTGGGGCGAAACCAAAAGGGACTGGTGACTGTTCAGCCGGGCAAGAAACCGAGTACGGAGCAAACCCCAACTCTGACGAACTTGCCAGTCGGTGGTGCAGGGAATAAAGGGGCTGGGGCCACGGTAGATCCAATGCTGGAGTACTTCAATCTCCAAGACGATTCAGCGAATGTGCCTTGGGCTCCTCCGAGCGTAGGAACTCCCTATTCCACGGAGATGCTTCCACCTGGGCTCGAAGCTGTCCTCTTTTTGACGAAGGATGTGTTCAACGATTCGGGGGCGTTATCGACAATTCGCGGTTGGTGGTCAGAGGTGTATCCACAAAGCAAAGGTTCACCTGAACTGGACTTAGTGGCACCGGATGCATTTGCGAATTTAGCGATCGGTTGGTATCCGGGAGCAAACGTTGGGACTTATCATCAAGTGTTTCGTTGGACTAGGAAAGACCCAGGGCCACTGGATGAGTTGCTTACAGAGGTAGGTAGTTGGAAGTCGAAGACGGCAGAGGCTGGTGGAAAGAAGTATCAATATTGGACGAAAGAGTTGGGTGGGAATGAACTCGCGGTTGTGACCGATGACTTCAGCACAGATGGAGATCAGCAAGTCAGGCGATTGACGATGGGGCCTTGGGAGTTGCTCAAGCCGATGTTGGAGAGTGAGGGGAAGTCGGGGCCATTGCGACGGCAGCTCGATACGCTTTTGCAGAACACGGATTCTCGTGCGGATGCAACGTTTCTTGCTGCTCCGAGTTTCCTGTTTGGAGATGGAAAGGAGTGGCTTGGAGAGCATTCGACAAAGGTCAGAGATTTGATGCGAGAGGTCATCGATGATCGTGTTCAAGCCATCTTGTGCCGGGTTCACTTGCAACCCGATTTGTATCTTGAGTACCGGATGTTGGGGAACGACTTGCAAAGTGCAGCGCGGGACGCAAGTGAATTGCGCAAAAAGCTTTCGAACACGGCAGATGCTGTTGAAAGTCAACTTACGGCACAACCAGCCTCCGCCTATTGGCGAGCGATTGCGAACCGTTTCCCTCAGATGCTTCGAGCATTGCACAAGTACTCGCGATCGGGCGCTGAGGACGGCCAAGTTGTATTCAATGCATACTTACCCAAAGAATCTGCGACCAATTTAGCGATTGGATCTTGGATGGCATTGCAAAGTGGCGTCGGGGGCCGTGTGGCGAACAACGTCGCCGCAACGGCAGGCACGAAAGGAAATGGTGGAGGTAATAACGCTGGTACGGGTAAAGTGGATGGTGGTAAAGGTACCCCCGCGAAGACAGGATCGATGGAAGGGAAAAGCATCGATGATTTGTTAGCGACTACGGTTAATCTGCGGATTGAGCAAGAGTCCCTAGAAGTAGTGTTACAAGCAATCGCAACGGAGCTAAAGGACAGTCTAGGTTTAGAAGCTGAACCGATCCCAATGTCGATCAATGGGACTGCCTTTCAGAAAGACGGGATTACGCGCAATCAGCAGATTCGAAACTTTGAGTACAGCGATACATCGATTCGTGATTTGCTGACCGCACTGGTACGGCGAGCCAATCCTGTTACGACCGTACAAAGCCCGAACGAAAAGGACCAAAAGGTCGTGTGGTTGTTGCTTGATGATCCGAATAGCCCGACGAAGAAGAAGCTTGATCTGACCACTCGTGCTTGGGCAGACTCCAACAATGCGACTTTGCCTATGGAGTTTCAGCTTCCGAATCCATAACCTGTGTTTTGCTTTTTAAGAATCCATCCCCTCATTTCCTGATTACTCTTATGTTGCTACACGAATTGCCGGCCCCTGCCATCCGAGATTTGGCACCGGACACTCCGATTGTGTTTCCTTTGGCCGCGATTGAGCAACACGGTCCGCACTTGCCCGTGATGACCGACACGATGTTGACGCAAGCCTTGATGGACCGAGTCGAAGCCAAAATGCATGATCGTGTGCTGTTCGCACCGGTGCAATGGATGGGGAATTCCCATCACCACTTGGACTTCAACGGTACGCTATCCGCTGCACCGAGAACTTACTTGGATATGCTTTGTTCGCTAATGGATAATGCGATCGAGCAAGGGTTTCAGCGGATCGTGTTCATTAATGGGCATGGTGGTAACGATGTGCCGGCTAAACAAGCGACATTTGAAATTCGGCAGAAGTATTCTCATCGGGAAGATTTATTGTTGTTGATGACTACGTACTGGGGGCTGGGAGTGGAGCCTTGGATAACGGATTCAACGATTGTTCAGCGGGATATGGGGCATGCATGTGAGTGGGAGACTTCGATGGTGTTAGCGTTGCGTCCCGATTTGGTGGGAGATTACAAGCAACTTGAGTCGGTTTCCCCTGGCAATCCTTTCCGTCCGGGGGTTCGAGCTTGGAAGACGCAGGACCGAACCGATCCTGGATACATTGGAGAACCTCGTTATGCATCGAAAGAAAAGGGGAACTTGCTTTTGGACCTCTTTAGCGAAGCATTGGTTCAGTGGTTGGATCGCGTCGTCGCTTGGGACGGCCAATCTTGGGACGGCTAGATCATTGTCGCGGATCGCTCCTGCGATCCGTGGTACAGGCTGGGCGAGAATGTCGCGGATCGCTCCTGCGATCCGTAGTACAGGTTGGGCGAGAATGTCGCGGATCGCTCCTGCGATCCGTGGTAGTTCTGCAGGGTGCGGAGCGAGCCGATGGCTCGAGAGAGTTGAATCGAGAAAGTTGAAAGTAGAAACCGGCGGGCCAATGCGTTGAATTAATCGATGGCGGTTGGTTTTGCACGAGTACGCCTCCGGCTGACTGCTAAACGAAATCGCTGGACTTTGCGTCTTGGCGTCTCCGCGTGAGACATAAACGCATTGGTATGTTCCGCGGTCCGTTGTTTGAACGGCAAGCAATGAATGGATGGTGCTTGGTGGGTCGACTGTGGCGGATGATGGTTTACGTTGGGACCGCTACACATCCCCTACAATGCGAGAGAGTTGAATCGAGAAAGCGGAGCGAGCTGATGGCTCGAGAAAGTTGAATCGAGAAAGTTGAAAGTAGAAACCGGCGGGCCAATGCGTTGAATTAATCAATGGCAGTTGGTTTTGCACGAGTACGCCTCCGGCTGACTGCTAAACGAAATGGTAATGTGTCTTGCCTTGTAGGGAATGCAGGTAAAATACCTTAGGTTTTTTGCGCAATTTTTCATGGCGTGAAAATCTCCTCTATGGGACATTGAAGGTGGGTTAATTCCCGGTGTTCCGTCATTAGGGGCAATTCATCCTTTCCAACAATCCTTCCAACAGCATCCAATCGAGGAGTTACACGATGGCAAAGAAAGTACGAGTGGCCATGATCGGCCTGGGGTTCGGCTCGGAATTTATCCCGATTTATCAGCGCCACCCCAACGCCGAAGTCGTCGCGGTCTGCCGACGCAATGAAGCCGAATTGCATGCGACGGCAGACAAGTTTGGGATTGCTAATCGCTATACCGAATTCGACCAAGTCCTTGCGGATCCCACGGTCGATTTTGTTCATATCAATTCTCCGATCCCAGATCACGCTTGGATGAGCCTCAAAGCGCTCAACGCAGGCAAACACGTTATGTGTACCGTGCCGATGGCGACGACCGTTGAAGAGTGCGATCAGATTTGCGAAACGGTTGCGAAAACAGGGCTGAAGTACATGATGGCCGAGACGGTCGTCTACAGCCGCGAGTTTCTGTTTCTCAAGGAGATGTATCAAAAAGGTGAGTTGGGCAAGATCCAGTATTTGGCAGCTTCGCACCCTCAAGACATGGATGGCTGGCCAGAATATTGGGAACGAATGATTCCGATGCACTACGCCACGCACGTCGTTTCGCCGGTGTTGGGATTACTCAATGGTCGTGCTGAGTATGTCTCGTGCTTTGGATCGGGAACGATTCGTTCGGAGTTGGCAAAGAAGTCGGGCAATCCATTTGCGGTCGAGTCTTGCCATATCAAAATCAAGGACAGCGACGTTGCCGCTCACATTTGGCGTTTCCTTTTTGATACGGCTCGCCAATATCGCGAGAGCTTCGACGTGTACGGCACGAAGAAGAGTTTTGAGTGGTCGCTCGTCGAGGGCAAGCCACACATCTTGCACACGGCAAAGAAGCCCGAGCATGAAATCGCCGAAGAGATCTCGGTTCCGGATTATGCCCATTTGCTTCCTGAACCGATTCGACCATTCACGCAGTCGATTCAGGACGCTGATCACTTGTCGTTCATCCAAGGTGGTGGGCATGGTGGTTCGCACCCGCACTTGGTTCACGAGTTCGTCAGTGCCTTGGTCGAAAACCGCGATCCATGGCCAAACGCTGTGACTTCGGCGAACTGGACCTGTGTTGGTATTTGTGCACATCAAAGCGCGGTGGAGGGTGGCAAAATCGTTCAATTGCCAGCCTTTACGTTAGGTTAATCAGCATCGCATTTTCCAATTTCGAAAGAAATCAAACTAGGATTCTTTATATGTCAGTAGAACTCAAGCAAGATTCGGGCCCGATGGGCCGAGTGCGAGGGGGAGCCCCTCGTTGGATTGCGAGTGTAGCAATCCTGATGTCGCTCTTATGCTCTTCTTGGTTTAGCGGAACTGCGAATGCCCAAGGAGCAGTTTCAGGCGCAGCAGGTAAACCTCTGAAGGTGTTGTTTCTTGGAGATCAAGGCCATCACCGACCGGCGGATCTTTATCGTGTCCTTGGACCATCGATGAAGAATTTCGGAATCGAGCTGACTTACAGCGAAGATGTCCCGAGTTCGTTGAATGAAAAGCGTCTCTCTGAGTTCGATGCATTGTTGATCTATGCCAACATTGATCAACTTGGGCCTGAACAAGAGAAGGCGATGTTGGACTACGTCGCACAAGGCCATGGCATTGTTCCATTGCATTGTGCTTCATTCTGCTTCCGTAACTCCAAGGCCTATGTGGAGTTGGTCGGAGCTCAGTTCAAAGAGCACGGTGGCGAGCGATTCTCGACGCAGATCGTAAACGCCGAACATCCGATCATGAAGGGATTTGGCGGATTCGAAAGCTGGGATGAGACGTACATCCATCACATGCATAACAGCAAAGATCGCGTTATCTTGGAAGAAAGACGCCAAGGCAAGTTAGCCGAGGGGACTTCTGCGGAGCCTTGGACATGGGTTCGAACCCACGGCAAGGGACGTGTCTTCTACACCGCTTGGGGACACAATATGGATACTTGGGGGAATCCTGGTTTCCAAAATTTGGTCGCTCGCGGCATTACATGGGCTTGCCAACGCGATCCATCGGCACTGCCAGCGTTCCGCGATACTACCCGTTTTGACATTCCCAAAATGGCGGCAGCTCGAACCGATGTTGCTCCCTTTACATATTCGGATGTCGGCAAAGAGATTCCGAACTATCAGCCGGGCGCTCGAGGTGGTCAAGCTGAACCGATGACCAAGATGCAAAACCCGATTCCTGCATCGGAATCGATCAAGCACTACGTAGCCCCAGAGAACTTCAAAGTGAAGTTGTGGGCCATTGAACAAGACGTACTAGACGGTGAGGGTGACTCGAGCATCGCTGGTCTTGGCGGAAAGCCGATTGCGATGAACTGGGACCACCGCGGTCGCCTATGGGTCTGTGAGACCATCGACTACCCGAACGAACTTAAGCCGCAAGGCGAAGGTCGCGACCGGATTCGTATCTGCGAAGATACGAATGGCGATGGCAAAGCGGACAAGTTCACGCTTTTCGCACAGAACATGAGTATTCCGACGGCAATCGTTTCGTACCGAGATGGTGTGATCGTTCAAGACGGTACGAAGACGGTTTACCTCAAAGACACCGACGGGGATGATGTCGCGGATTTCCGCCAAGAGCTCATCACGGGCTGGGGCATGGGAGATACTCACGGTGGTGTAAGCAACTTCCAGTGGGGCTTGGATAACTGGGTCTGGGGGATGCAGGGGTATAACGATTCCCGCCCTGTGATCAATGGCGAGCGTCAGCAAGGATTCCGACAAGGGTTCTGGCGTTTTGCACTGTTGCCTGGCGCTTCGGATGAAACCGCTCCAGTCTTTGCAATTGGCAAGGACGGGAAGGTGATTGCTGAGCGAACTAATTCGTTCGACAAGCACTCGGTCCGTGTGTCGAAGTTAGAGTTTGTTCGGTCTACCAATAACAACACTTGGGGGATCGGCATCAGCGAAGACGGATTGATTTTCGGATCGACCGCAAACGGCAATCCGAGCATTTTTATGCCGGTTCCGAATCGCTACTACGAAAAAGTATCTGGCTGGGCACCGCAGGTGTTGAGCAACATTGCAGATGGATACAAATTCGCAACGGTCACTGACAAGGTGCGTCAGGTCGACTGGCACGGTGGCTACACAGCGGCTGCTGGGCACGCGTTGTACACAGCACGGAACTATCCAAAAGATTGGTGGAACCGTATTGCGTTTGTTTGTGAACCAACCGGTCACTTGGTCGGCAGTTTCATCCTGAACCGCGATGGTGCAGGTTACCGTTCAACCAATCCTTTTAACCTAGTTGCGAGCGATGACGAATGGGCTTCGCCAATCATGGCCGAAGTCGGTCCTGATGGAAACGTTTGGTATCTGGATTGGTACAACTTCATCGTGCAACACAACCCGACTCCAAATGGATTCCAAACGGGTAAGGGGAACGCTTACGAGACCAAGTTGCGTGACAAGCGTTACGGACGTGTGTACCGTGTTGAGTACCAAGGCGAGCAAGGCTTGTCGGCTAAGGAATTGGCCGAATCGGATGCTTTGGTCCAAGGTGGCTTGACGGTTGCTGATGAAAAGAAATTGGTCGCAGCGTTGCAGCACACCAACATGTTCTGGCGTAAGGCTGCACAACGGCTCTTGATTGAAAAAGAGAATTTGTCGGATGAGACGATCAAGGCATTGGTTGGATACACCCAACGCACGAAAGTGGATGCTATCGGAATCGATCCAGCCGCGATCCATGCAATATGGGTTCTCAGTGCACACGGAAAGTGGAATGCGGATGCAATGCTAACTGCGCTGCGCCATCCTAGCGATGCGGTAGTGCGAAATGCGATTGCTGCGGCTGAACCGAACAGTGCAACACTTCAAGCAATCCTTGGTAGTCGAGCTTTGGAATCGGACGACCCGCAACTGCGACTCACAGCGATGCTCAAACTCGCTGATTGCCCGACGGAAGCGGTTTCGACTGGAACCAAGTCCATTGGAGAGCGATTGGCAAATCCGAAGGTTGTCACCCTCGGCGGAGGTCCGGAAGATCGTTGGCTACTCGATGCTTGGACCAGTGCTGCAAGTTCTCATGCGGCAGAGATCCTTCCACGATTGATCCAAGATAAGGGACTTCAGCCAAGCCCTGAGTTTCTCAATCGTGTTGCGATCGTTGCCGAGCATGCGGCCCGAAACAAACTCTCCCCACAAGCCTTCAGCGGTTTTATCGCTAAGGACTCTAATCCACAGATCACCGGTGCGGTGATTCGCGGACTGGTGGAAGGGTGGCCTAAGGATTACCAAGTAACATTGCCTGAAGAGATCAGCAATCGATTGGTTTCCGATTGGCTTTCTGGCGAAATGCCACTGGAAGCGAAGGGACAAGTTGTTCAGTTGGCGAGTGCCTTGGGAGTGAAGAAGCTCGACGAAGCGATTGCTTCGATTCGCCAAGAGCTCGTAGATCGTTTGGGCAAACAAGATTCCCAAGTTGAAGAGCGAGTTCAAGCGGCTCGGCAAATGGTGATTCTCGAAGCGGTCAACCCAAAGGTGGTCGATACGTTGCTTGAGCAAGTCACCCCGCAATCAACGCCAGAGTTTTCGTCTGGTATCGTTGCAGCTCTTGGGGCTTCGAAAGCTCCTGGGCTCACGAAAGCCTTGATTGAGAAGGCAAAGTCTCTACCGCCTGACTTTTTGCGAAACGGCATCCGCGTCATGCTGGCTCGTCCAGATTCTACCAAGGATTTGATCGAGTCGATTGAAGGGGGTGCATTGAGCATTAACGATTTGCAACTCGATCAGCGACAACTGCTTCGCGATTACCCAGATGCAAAGATTCGTGAGAAGGCTCTTGCGATGATGAAGTCCTCCGGTGGGATCCCGAATGCCGACCGTCAGCGACTAGTTACCGCTTGGACCGATACGACGCATGACAAGGGTAATGCAAACAACGGTAAACTGGTTTATCAAAAGCACTGTGCCTTGTGCCATAAGCACGGCGAGATGGGGAACCAAATTGGTCCTGAGCTCACCGGCATGTCGGTGCATCCGAAGGAAGAGCTTTTGATCAATATCTTGGATCCCAATCGTAGCGTCGAAGGAAACTTCCGAACCTACAACGTGCAAACGACCGATGGAACCGTGGTCACCGGGATGATGGCAGGAGAAAGCAAAACCTCCATCGAACTGATCAACGTTCAAGGCAAGCGCGAAGTAGTACTGCGTGAAGACATCGAACGGATGACCGGATCTCAGAAGTCTTTGATGCCAGAAGGCTTTGAAAGCCAAATGACCAAAGATGAGATGAAGGACTTGCTCGAATTCCTTACGAGTAAAGGGAAGTACGTTCCGTTGTCGATCGCTTCGGTTGCAACTTCGATCACCTCCCAAGGAATGTTTTTTGATCCTACCGGGATGGTCGAACGCTTGGTGTTCCCAGATTGGAAGCCCAAGATGTTCAAGGGAGTACCCTTTGTGTTGATCGACCCGCAAGGAGATCGAGTTCCAAACGCGATTATGCTGTACGGACCGAACGGTGTGATGGCTCCAAAGATGCCGAAGAGTGTCGATGTGACCTGCAACGCTTCTGCGGTTTCTATCCACTTCCTCAGCGGTGTGGGAGGTTGGTCGTGGCCGGCAACGCGTGAGGGTTCGACGAGCATGATTGTTCGGATAACCTACGAAGATGATTCCACGGAAGAGCATTCGCTGATCAACGGGGAGCACTTCGCGGATTACATTCGTCGCGTGGATGTGCCGAAGAGTGAATTTGCATTTGATCTAGATGGACGTCAGATTCGGTACTTCTCCGTGCAACCCAAGGAGAAGAAACCGATGAAGAAAATCAGCTTGATCAAGGGGCGCGATGCATCGGCTCCGGTGGTTATGGCGATGACGCTTCAGACCGAGTAGTACAACCAAGTACGAACTACTCAGTCGAGTTCATACGAGCCCAGGGAGGAAGGTGATTATTCCACCTCCCTGGGCTTTCTTTATTTCCGGCAACGCCTTTTAGCCAGCCGAGAGGTTTATTGTGCCATTGTGCTACAGCCCAACCGGCTTGAATCTGTTGTGAGGGTGTTCCTTCAATCGCTTGGCCTTGCACAAACCGCACTGCTTGCGGGTCTTCTAAGTTGGCGATAGCGTGAGGGGCAAAGAAGCGATCTTGTAGCATGGCCAGTGCATGGTACGGTTCTGCTTGTCCGGAGTTAACTGCGCCAGAACGGTTGGTGGTTGCACCGCTGCGGCCAAAGGACTTGTAAGCACAAAGAACGGAGCCTAAACCAAGTTCAGGGAACTCCGTTGCAAATTCGGCTGCCCCGGGTTCCAAGCCGATGATCTTAGTTTCATTGGATGTTTTGGACGAATGAGATAGATGCAGAGGTTGCAATTGCAAAGTGCATCGTCCAAAGTGCTCTTCGATTTGTTTCGTGATATCGAGATCTTTTTTTGAAGTAGCTTGGTTCTTGTGCAGAGAGCGATGGGTGCTGGAGGCTTTGTTTGGCTTGTGATGTCCTGGCTGGGAAGAGCTACGTTGCGGCGGAGAGCTACGTTGTTGCGAATAGCTAGGAGTGTCGTTGTGAATCCCTTCGAATGCGAGTTCGGGGTCCCAGTTTTCGGAGGACTGAAGGGCTGCGGCGAACCCTCCGGAGCAGTTGTCTCGATGGGGCCAGAGACGCCAACACCCTTCATGAATCTTGGATTGCCAAGGTGTTAAACTAGGGATTGTTGCGGGAGCCCAAAGGCCCGGGAATTGCTCGAGCATCCATCGGACTTGGTCTTCGTTTTCTTCGATGGAAAAAGTACACGTTGAGAAGATCAGTCTTCCTCCTGGGCGAACCATTGCCATCGCATTGCGGAGTATTCTCTGGGCGCGGGCGGCGCAGTGTTGAACGTGTTTGTCGGAGAATGCACTTTGGGCCTGTTGATCGCGGCCGAGGAGAGATTGCCCGCTACAGGGAACATCCACGAGAACTTTATCGAATCGGCCGAGCAATTTAGAGGCCAAGACAGCGGGGTCGAGATGAGTTTGAATTGTATTTGCCCGACCGGTACGAGCGAGAGAATAACGCAATACGTCTGTTCGACCGGCGATCGCTTCGTTGGCGAGCAGTAGTCCCTGTGTGCCCAGGAGTTCTGAGATCGCCGTGGCTTTGCCGCCCGGTGCGGCGCACAAGTCGCATACCCAGTCATTTTCCTGTAGTTCCAAGAGTTGCAACGGCAACATCGATGCGGAATCTTGAATGTAGTAGTCTGCCGTAGCATAGGATAGGAAGGCACCTGGACGGATTGAATTGTCAGTTACAAGGCGTCCGAAAGAAGGGTACCAATCGACGATTTGAGTTTCGAAAGGGAGTGTTTCCTCGATGCGATCTACTCGGCACCGAAGCGATTTCAAGGGCCGAAGCCGAAGACTTTGAAGGAAATCATCGATTTCTGATTGGTCAAGCAAAGAATCAATACGAGAGATCATCGGCTGGGGGTTGATTGTAGATCCATTTTCATGCAAACTCGTAGGCATCATCATTGATACCCGCCAAGAACATTGCCTCGACGAGAGCACTATGACAAGTTGCATTGTAGATCCAGTTTTGTTGCCCGCCAAAACCATTGATGGGAAAACGCCGAAACGCGAACAAGTTCCACAAAGCGAGTGCTTGTGCGATTACTGTACCGCCAAATGTTGCCGATACTTTGCACTTCCGATTGACGAGCCGACCAGCGAGCAAGATTTTGATTTCATGCGTTGGTATTTGTTACACGATCGAGCGAGCGTGTTTGTCGAAGATGAGGTGTGGTATCTGTTGGTTCACACTGCTTGCAAGCATCTTCAGAAAGACCACCGTTGTGGAATTTACTACACACGACCGCAGATTTGTCGGGATTATTCCACCGACAATTGTGAGTTCGATGAAGACGCGGTTTACGAAATGTATTTCGAGACGGCTGAACAGGTAGCCGAGTACACCGAAGCGAGGTTTCACAGTTCGGGTGATTCGATCCGCTCACCGGAGCCGGAATTGCTACCGATCCTCTAATTGATTGGCTTCCAACAACACAATTGATAGCAAATCAATGGTGGGAGGTCATGGGCAGGGTGACGGTGGGATGGACGGTAGGTTAGGTAAGTCGGTTTTGGGCTTGGTCTTTTTGGAGCGGATTTGCTACATGTAAGGGTCTATGAAGCCATGGATCCGACTAGTTGAGACTTTCCGCATTTTCCTGATGCGCAGCAATGCGCAGACCAGGATGGCATTGTTTTTTTGCACTGCGCTATTAGTGATTGGACTTGCGCTGCTGGTGCAGAATGCGAATTTGTTTTCCAGTCGGATGGAATACTTGCTCGACGGACAAGATTTCTCGACGGAGCAACTCGATCAATTTGAGTTTGCGTTTAGCAAAGCTGGGTTAAGGGGGTATGAGCGTGCTTCGAATCGCATGCGGGTTCCGACTGCTTCGCGAGATTTGTATTTAAAGGCGTTATCCCAAGCAAAATGTTTGCCGACGAAGGCGACTTTGGATCCGCAACTCGAACCGAGTTCGTTGCAGATACTTGAACCGAGAGCTTTGTCGGAGCGCCGTGATCGGCTGTATCGTATTAAACGTGTTGAGGACACTCTTAGTGAGTTTCCTTTTGTGCGACAAGCGATTGTTACTTATGACGAGAAGACGGATGGTTTTGCGGCGGAACGAAAGCGTTCGGCGACGGTTTCGATTCAACCGAGAAGTCATGCTGAGCTGACGCGATCGCAAAAGGGCAGTGTTATCCGTTTGGTTTTGAAATCGTTTCCTGGATTGAAGGCGAGTGAAATTGTTTTAGTCGACTTGAAGCGAGGGGAAACCTATGCGGACCCAAGTTTGGAGTTTGAATCGACTGCTGATGTGGCAAGTTCTGGGCAAGAGTGGAAGTGGGTCGAGCTCAAGAAGCATTACGAAGAAGATTTACAGAGGAAAGCATTAGCGTTGCTCAGTGGATATGGGGAGATCAAGGTTGTTGCGTCTTCGGAGTGGAAGTCCGAATCGGCGACTGGATCAACGGTATCTACGGATTCGATTGCATCGGGGGGCGATGGGGGAGCGTCTGGGAATCAGCCAGCAACGGCACCAAGTCTGATTGCGAATAGGAAGGCAAAGTTGGGGTCTCGCAGTGTTGCGATCGAGTCTCCTGCCACGCGATTGGTGCCAACCGCTGCGACTTTAGCCGTTTCGATTCCGACTTCGTATTTTCAAAAGGTGTATTTGCAGCAATGGCAATGGGAGCATCCGGGTTTAGCGGTGGCATCGGCGCCGGCGATGACAGGTGCATCGTTACAGAAGTTGCGGGAAGAGACGAACCGGAGTGTGCGTGAAAAGTTAGCACCCTTGTTGTCGATAGCCTCGTCGGCGGGAGACATCGCTCAGAGAATTGTTGTTTCGGAGCATATCGATGCTGCGGTGAGTACAGGATTTTCTTCGACCGATCTGAAAGAATTGGTTACCAAATCACTGCATTGGCTTGAGGACTCGTGGGGAACTCTCGCGATACTTGGTTTGGTGGTGATGGCGATGTTTATGTTGCGTTCGTTAGCACTGCAACGCCCGCGTCATGGGAGTGGTACCGGAATGCACTTGGGGCAGCGCGTACAAGGTGCTGGGAGCGATTGGTTATCACGCGTGGAGGAGCCGATGGATCGTTTTGAACCATCGGTAGCGCAATCTGATTCTTCGATAGAGTTGGTTGGCAAGGCAGGACCTGTAGACACTACAGAGTCGATCGACAAGGTTGGTGAAGTGTTGTCGATACCGGAAGTGCTCGCCAAGGACCGTTTGGGTGCCATGGCGAAGCGGGATCCGGAGAAGCTTGCTGCAAGGCTTTCTGCTTGGATCTCAAGCAACTAGTTGCTTGAGATTTTCGCTGCGATTTAGGGAGCTGTAGCTGCTTCGGGTGATTCGTAGCTCGACAGTGGTGGGCAAGCGCAGACGAGGTTTCGGTCACCGTAGACGTGGTCGATACGAGCAACGGGTGGCCAGTACTTGTTCGCGTTCGAGACCAGTGGGTCTGGTGTACAAGCTTTTTCCCGAGAGTAGGTTCGGGGTCCATCGGTGAGAACATCTGCGAGGGTGTGTGGCGCATTGCGCAGTGGGTTGTCATCGGAGGGCCAAACACCGTCGCGGACCGAGCAGAATTCTTGATGGATAGTGATCATAGCGCGGCAGAATCGCTCGAGTTCTTCCAGAGATTCGCTTTCCGTGGGTTCGATCATGAGAGTCCCGGCTACGGGGAAGGACATTGTAGGTGCGTGGAAGCCGAAATCGATGAGGCGTTTGGCAACGTCGTCGACACTCACGTGTGCTTCTTTGTCCATGGGTCGTGTATCGATGATACATTCATGTGCGACGAGTCCTTGGTTACCGGTGTAGAGAATCGGGTAATGCTCCTTTAGACGTTGTGCGACATAATTTGCATTGAGGATTGCGACTTGCGTGGCGAGTTTAAGTCCGTCGGGGCCCATCATACGGATATACATCCAAGAGATAGGCAGGATGCTTGCGCTACCGAAGGCTGCTGCAGAGACTTGTGGGCCTTGTCGCGATGAGTGGAAAGTATCTTTAGGAAGGAAGGGAGCGAGGTGGCTTTTTACTGCTACGGGGCCGACACCTGGACCTCCTCCGCCGTGAGGGATACAGAAAGTTTTGTGGAGGTTAAGGTGAGAGACATCGCCACCGAACTTACCGGGTTTAGCGACTCCGACGAGTGCGTTGAGGTTTGCACCGTCGATATAGACTTGTCCGCCGACGCGATGGATTTTCTCGCAGATAGCGCTGACACCCTCTTCGAAGACACCGTGGGTTGAGGGGTAGGTGATCATGATGGCGGCGATTTGATTGCCGTAGCGTTCGATTTTTTGATCGAGGTCATTGAGGTCTACGTTTCCTTGGGAATCGCATTGCACAACGACGACTTGCATATTCGCCATTTGAGCGCTGGCTGGGTTGGTGCCGTGCGCGGAGCTAGGGATTAGACAGATATTTCGGTTGGTTTCGCCACGTGACGCGTGGTATTGCATGATGGCGAGTAGTCCAGCGTATTCGCCTTGTGAACCGGCGTTAGGTTGCAATGAGACCGAGTCGTAGCCAGTGATTTCGCTTAGCCAGTTTTCCAGTTGATCGATCATGATGCGGTAGCCTTCACATTGATCGGCGGGAGCGAGGGGGTGGATGGAGTTGAACTCAGGCCAAGTGATCGGTGTGAGTTCAGCGGCGCTATTGAGTTTCATGGTACAAGATCCGAGTGGGATCATAGCGCGGTCGAGAGCGATATCTCGATCAGAGAGTTTGCGCAGGTAACGCATCATTTCGGTTTCGCTGCGATAGCGATGAAACACGTCTTGGGTGAGGATAGAGTCTGTGCGGAGGAGGGATTGATCTAGAATGGGGCTGTCGTCGTCGGAGGTTTGTTGGACACCGAAGGCTTTGGCGACAGTGGCAACATCTTCTTGACTCGTGGTTTCGTCGAAGCTAACGCCGACGGTGTTGGCATCGATGGTTCGGAGGTTGATACCGAGTTCGACGGCACGACGAACGATGTCTTCGGTTTTTCCGTGGGTAGCGACAGCTAGGGTATCGAAGAAGAGTTCGGATGGGATTTGATAGCCGGCGGCGCGAAGGGTGCGAGCTAATTGCGCGGTGCGGCGATGGGTTCTCCAAGCGATAGCGCGGAGTCCTTCGGGGCCGTGGTAGCATGCATAGAGGGTTGCGAGAATAGCGAGGAGTGCTTGGGCTGTGCAGATGTTCGAAGTTGCTTTTTCGCGGCGAATATGTTGTTCGCGGGTTTGAAGAGCGAGTCGAAACGCGGGGTTTCCTAGTCGATCGACGGATTGGCCCACGAGTCGGCCGGGCATAGTGCGTTTCAGAGCGTCTCGGGTGGCGAAGAAGGCGGCGTGTGGGCCACCGAATCCTAGAGGGATACCGAAACGTTGAGAGCTACCGATGGCGATATCTGCACCGAGGGAGCCGGGGGATGGTAGCAACATCAGGGCGAGCAGGTCGGTGGCGAGGATCACCATAGCGCCTTGTTGTTTGGCTTGCGCAATCCAGTTTTTCGGGCAGACTACGCGTCCGTCGGTGGTGGGGTATTGAGCGAGGACCCCAAATACGTTTTCGAAGGAAGTGGAGGATGTTGTTTCATCGAATTCGACGACTTCGACATCGAGTGGAACTGCGCGAGTGCGAACGACTTCGATGGTTTGAGGGTGGCACCATTTCGAGATCAAGAAGCGTTTTGCACCTTTAGCGTTTCGGAATGCCAGCGCCATGGCTTCGGCCGCCGCGGTGGCTTCGTCGAGCAGGGAGGCGTTCGCGATTTCCAATCCGGTCAATTCGCTGATAAGGGTTTGGTAGTAGAAGAGAACTTCTAAGCGTCCTTGGGAGATTTCGGGTTGGTAGGGGGTGTACGCGGTGTACCAAGCGGGGTTTTCGAGGACATTACGTTGGAGGACTTTGGGGAGGAACGCGTTATAGTAGCCGGAACCGATCCAAGATTTCAGAACGCGATTCTTTTTTGCGATGGAGTTCAATTCGTGCAGTGCGGACTCTTCGGAGACACCTTCGGGAAGATTCATTGGCTGAGCGTCGAGGATGCGCTGGGGGATGACTTGGGCGGTC
>JBEICB010000025.1:0-34442 GCA_040373655.1 Pirellula sp.
GCTTGGCAGCAGATGGCTACCTTCAACGCTTACGAAGCGCTCACCGTGAGATCATTCTCGCTCGGATCAATCGTATTTACGCTAAAGCGTCTTTAGATACTCCAACAAATCCTCTTTCTGAGATTCGTTGAGAACGGAAGGGTAATCATGTCCTTGAGCTGACTTGCCCGTGACCTTGGTGTCGAAATACCATCGTCTCTCCGCCTTCGACAACTTTTTAGGAACAGCATCAAGTTGTTCTACAACCAAACCGATGAACGATTCATCGACTCCCATAGCAATCCGCCTCCAAACTTGAGGTCGTTCTTCGGGGTGCAGCATATGCCAAAGTGTTGGGACGCTTCCGTTGTGTAGATACGGTGCAGAAGCCCAAATGCCATCGAGGGGAGGAGCGACGTAACCAGTCGCATCAGCAAGTGTATTTTGTTTACCGTAATCCCCAAACCAGCTATCGCCATAAGCTTGACGATGCTGCGGTGTCAAAGCATCAAATCGCACTCGATCTGTGCCAATCTCCTCGATAGGAACCATCCGCTCTGGATAGTCCAATTGATCCCCATCATAGGTACCATGACATTCTGCACAGTGCTGCAAGTACACCGTACGTCCTCGTTCTGCTTTGACGAGATCGATCGGAAGCGGATACTTCGGAGGGCGAAGTTCTTCTAAAAATTGATAGACTTCTTTGAAGTCCGATTCCCATTTCCTGAATTTTTCGGGGCCGTTCTCACGTACCAACATAAACTGCATAAGCCCCTTATGCCCCTTCTCCGCAAAACCATCGATGTACAAATGGGACTTGCGATGGAAATGCCACCAAGGTGGCGCGTCCATGTCGTGATGGGTCATTGCAGCAGGCAGTTTGTCTTTCAGGAAATTCAGATCTGCATCGCGAAAGTTCATCAGAGCAACCCCGAACATGACTGCATTGCTCGTCCCGTTCGTAGTACCTAACGGCATCACCAAGGAGCCGACATCCATGTGCGTAAGTTGTTTCCCCAGCTGTAACTTTGCCTTGCGAACCGATTCCGTTAGAGATTCCAAGCCATAGGTCGTGTTAGGTGCTCCTGGATAAGTCGATCCATAAAGGGTCCCGCCGTGACAAGCGAAACAATTCATGACGTAGTTACTGTTTCGATGAACATATTGCAGCGGTAGGTTCGGTTCGTCGGGTCTAGGCGACAGACCATGTGCCATCCAAGTGCCACTTCGAGATTCTGAAGGAATCGCCGAATCGAGGAAGGGCCAAGTAAACTGGGACGTATCGAGTTTGCTAAGTACTTCTTCGTCAAAGTCAGCAGGAAGGTACACGTTGCCAGTCAAATTTCTGTACCCCGCTTTGGCCGAAGCAGACATTCCTTGGAACATCGTATCGAACTGCTGTTTCACACTGGCCTGGATATGTTCTCGATTCGCTGTGCGACCGAGCACAAAGGCTTGCTGACGTGAGGCTACTGAAGAATCGACGTCTTCCGCTTGAAGAAGTTGGAAGTGCATAAAAAGGATGGGCCCCAAAAGACCTAATCCAGCCACCCAACGGACAAACGACGTCCCAACCGGCCGTAAGAATCTTCGAACTCTCTCCTCCATTGTGTTCCAGTCCATCGTCCAAAGCTCCGCCAAATTTACGTGCCTGATACAAACGACGCTTATACAAACATCGACTCGGTGAGGCCCCCGCGTGATCTTGTCCCAACCCGTTTCGATTCGCTTGACATTGTAGTGGACCGGAAACTCAATCTCGAATCTAACTCCAAACGACCCGGTTCGGCTTGGGAAGTTTTCAGAATCCCATAGAATGTAGCGAAGTTTCGGTACTTCCTTGGCGGATTGGTTCCGGCCGGAGAACCGCAGAATTTATTGGTTTTTGAGGGCGTTATGCGAGTATTGGTGGTCGGCAACGGTGGACGTGAGCACGCTCTGGCTTGGAAGATCAGCCAAAGCCCCAGGCTCAAGCGACTCTGGATTGCCCCCGGAAATGCAGGAACGGCTCTCGAAGGAGAAAATGTCGAAATCGCAGCTGACGACATCGCTGGCATCGTTGGGTTTGCCAAGAAAGAATCGGTCGACTTGGTCGTTGTCGGCCCCGAATTGCCGTTGTCTCTTGGACTCGTCGACGCCTTGGCGGATGTAAAAATTAGAGCCTTTGGCCCTTCGCGCGCCGCAGCGCAACTCGAGGCAAGTAAGGTGACTTGCAAGCTTCTCTTGCGACAAGCCGACGTTCCTACCGCCGACTACCAAGTCTTCCGCGATGCAGACAGTGCCATGCGGTACGTCAAAGCCCGATTCCCCGGCGAACGAGACAAGACCCCTCTGGTCGTAAAAGCGGATGGGCTCGCAAGTGGTAAAGGTGTCATTGTCTGCTCTCGCCGAGAACAAGTTCTCGATGCGATCGACCGCATGGGGAGAAAAAATGAATTCGGAAAAGCCGGTCTTCCAATGGTCATTGAAGAGAGACTTGAAGGCCAAGAAGTGAGCGTTTTGGCAATCACCGATGGACGTACTATCCTGCCGCTACCTGCTGCCCAGGACCATAAAGCCGCATTCGATGGCGATCAAGGCCCAAACACTGGCGGAATGGGTGCCTATTCACCAACTCCAGTGATCGACGAAGAGCTTCTAGCGACCGTTGAAGACAAAATCCTCGTCCCGTCCATTCATACGATGAAACGCAATCGAAAACCTTTTCGTGGCGTACTATACGCAGGGCTCATGCTCACACAGACTGGCCCCAAAGTTCTCGAATACAACGTTCGCTTCGGTGATCCTGAATGCCAACCAATCTTGATGCGTCTTCAAAGCGATCTTCTCGACATCCTCGAAGCAACCGTCGACGGAAGACTTGACGAAATAGATCCACCTCAATGGGATCCTCGGCCATCTATTTGCGTCGTCATGGCTAGCGCGGGATATCCAGGTGACTACACGAAAGGCGAAGAAATTACCGGCTTGGATGCTGCTGCAAACGTTCCCGACGTGAAAGTATTCCATGCAGGGACGACAAGAAAGGACGGTAAGATTGTCACAAACGGTGGCCGTGTTCTTGGCGTCACGGCGCTCGGTTCAAGCCTAGCGAACGCAAAACTCAATGCTTACAAAGGAGTCCAAGCGATCCGTTGGCCAGGGGCTTGGTGCCGCAAAGATATCAGCGATAAAGCCTCTGCGTTCGTCAAAAGTACCTAATGAACTCCGGTTGCTTCTCTCGTTCGTCACGAACTTCGTTTGGTCTGACGAACTGCAAACAAACACACGGCACAGGGGCCAAGAATCAGGATACTCGCTTTCCACTAAAATAGCTTTCGAATACCCTTCTGTTGTCATCCTACAAGCAGTATTTGCATCTGATATACCAGCATCCCAGCAAGATAGCCGAGCAATGCCCACGGAGATATCTTGCGGAAATACCACATGAAATCAATATGTTCCAGACCCATTGCTGCAACTCCGGCGGCTGAACCAATGATTAGGCAGCTGCCACCTGTCCCGGCGCAATAGGCAAGCATCAACCAAAACTCGTGATTCTCCGGAAACGAATACATTTCGATCCCCGCTGCAACCAAAGGAACGTTATCGACAATTGCAGAAACCAATCCAATTATCGTTGCAACAATGCTGCGAGATGGAATCGCTTGATCTAACCACTGCGCAAAGGCTCCGAGCACGCCAGTCGCACCAAGAGATCCAACAGCCAGAAGAATCCCAAGAAAAAATAGAATACTAGACATGTCAATCCGTTGTAGCACGGATAAAACCCCCGTGCTGGACCGAGTCTTTTCATCCAGTGTGTGACTGATCATTTCAGAAGCGAGCCACAGCAGGCTTAATGCCAACAGCATCCCCATAAAGGGTGGCAAGTGGGTTACCGCTTTAAACACCGGAACACTCAGCAGGCCACCAACACCTAGAATCAAGAATAACCATTGATGCCAAGGCTTGAGATTCTTATCTAAATGACGCTGCGATCCGGAAGATGCTTGCTCAAGCTCACCAGGCAACCAGAGCGATTGGACAATCAAAGGCAATAATAAACACGCAACACTTGCGAGAAACAAACTCGAAGCCGTCTCGATTGTGCCTATCTTGTTCTTAACCCATAACATGGTTGTCGTGACGTCACCGATTACCGACCAAGCTCCTCCAGCGTTCGCAGCGATGATCACCATGCCAACAAAAAGCCTGCGAGTCTCTCTGTCATGAACAAGCTTCCTCAGCAAAGAGACCATCACGATGGTCGTCGTTAGGTTGTCCAGGATCGCAGAAAGAAAAAAAGTCAACCAACTAACCGTCCATAACAACTTTGTCTTGCTCTTTGCCCGAATCCGATCTGTCACCAACGCAAATCCCTCGTGAGCGTCGACTAACTCGACAATCGTCATAGCACCCATAAGGAAGAATAAAATCTGAGCGATCTCGGCTAGCGTGTGCAAGAGCTGGCCTTCTAGCAAGTACTCGCGATTGACATGCGACGCGTGTTCGCCTCCCAACTTGTCAGAGAACCAACCAGGAACCGAGCTGTCCGGCATTAACCGGTCCACGTCCAACATGTACACCGTCCAGCAAGCCACGCCAATCAACAAAGCCGTCGCCGCTTTGTTAACTCGTATCTGATGCTCCAAAGCAATCCCGACATAGCCAACGATAAAAATAACAACCAGTAAAGCAATCATGAACTCAGCTCTCAAGAACCAAACGGGGGAAGGACAACGCGATTACCAACGAGGCCGTAACTAAAAGTTACAATCAATGACCTCTGGTAACGGAACCTACCAACCACCGCCGTTGGAGATGAACAAAATTAAATAGACGGCATGCTCCGAAGAGATCGAACGCAAGCCATTTGTATTTGGATGGCGAGCAAGCATGCGAATTTCCGATGGCTTGTAGAACGAAGCAACGAGTTGGTGCTCCCGTGGCTCGAGAGCACGAATTATAACGGTATCTGATCCAGTAGGTAGACCAGTTTCACGAAATAGGGGCTTGCCCAAGTACCGTTTCATTGCTAAGCTACCCCCCCTTGATTAACCTAATTCATGGCTTTTTTCCTGAGGTAGTCTTCCGTGGGCGTAAAGAAAACTGGGCGTGGACGACGCAAGATCGGTCGAAAGAAACGACGGATGCGAGCTCGGATCCGACATCGCAAGAAATAAGCTCTTCTAAGACTTTTAGTAAGTGGGTGGTTCTTGGTTGGCTGTAGGCAACCGGACCCGTAATCGCCACCCAATGATATCTCGCCGAACTGTTCGGCCGGCGTCTGGTTGCCCAGTAGCGGTTCGTCGAATCGTCTTGTACCCCAGAGCGTGGTGGGTTTGTTCAGATATTTTCACGCGGTTTTGAGTGAAACCACTTGCTTCGGGCTGCTCTATTACCGAAAATGATTCCGAATCTTCGGGAATGCGTTCGGGTCCATCGGAGTAGCAGACGCCCGAACGTGCACGCCCACTGTGATGCCGAATCTCGGCGCATTCCCGGAGTTCTCTACTCAGGATTTCCACCTTTGAGTTATTTACCTTGGGTTTCTTCCGTTGGACGAAGCTGCTTTGGAGGTGTTGTAATTGACCACAGGTGGTGGCCAAATTACCGTGACCAGTTTACCCAGGCGATCAAATCGTTAATTTTGCTCCATTTTTCTTGAGGTTTTGTCCGAATCGGAAATTATACTAGGCGACACTGGGAACTTGACGTGCCGATGACGAACCTATCGACGACGAATCATCCTGTTGTCCTCCCCTTCGATCGCTTGCGATTTCGTCTGGAACTATCTCGTGGGGCCTGATTGTGTATCAATTTAAGATTCTGAAACCATCAAGCATGCCATCTGTCAAAGCAACTTTTCTAGGTTGTTTGAAAGTTGGAAGAGGTTTCGCGTTGGTTGCTATGGCTTGTTGTCTAAGCGCCTCCACGGTATTTGCTCAGCAACCCGCAAGTGCGTCAGGAGTAGCCGATTCCGGTCTTGGGCTTGCCAGTCGAAAACTGGCTGATGGTGTTTTGACGGTGGTTCCACCAGATCAAAACGCGGCCGATACAGCGCTGGGGCCTTTTGACTTAGATTTCGTGGCGCAGCATCCTGAACTCGCTTGGACCGCCCCCGACTTTCCGAACAACCAGCCAAACTTTGCATCTCCGGCAGAGACACTGATTGCGAAATCGAAGAATGTCACGTTTCGGCATCCAGTTTGGGGGTTAGAGTTCTCATTCAAACCAGTGCGAATCATCGAAGTCGATATCCCTAGCGTTACCGGCGTTATGGAAAAGAAAACGGTTTGGTACCTCGTGTACCGTGTTCGATACGCTGGAAATGACCTGCAACCGGCTATCAGCAATCCCTCGGATTCTGAGGCGATCCCATCGGAGCCCAAGCGTGTACAGTACGATTCTGTGCGATTCATCCCCCGATTTACGCTGATTTCCAAAGAACGACGATTGGCTATGGACTCCCAAGTTCTGATGCCCGCTGTTCAAGCGATTGCAGCAAAAGAACGAGTTCCTGGCGGACAACTGCTCGACCATATCGAAATTGCCCGCAACGAAATCCCTGTCAGTAAAGGGGGCGATGACGGTAGCCTCTGGGGTGTGGCGACTTGGACCGACGTGGATCCCCGTCTGGACTTTTTTGCGATCGATGTTCGCGGATTGACCAACGCCTACCAAATCCAGGTCGACTCTGGGAACGAAAAGAAATACTTGCGACGCACCCTGAGAATTTACTTTTGGCGTCCCGGGGATGCTTATGATGTCAGCCGCGATCGAGTTTACCTCGGGCCACCGGCATTCGAAGACCCCGCTCGCGTCCAATACTACTTGAATCAATTTGGACTCAAAGAACGACTTGATTACCAGTGGATTTATCGCTAAAATCCTGGGCCCGCCGGGGCGAGTGTTCCGGAGATTTCGCGGAAAACTGACAGTTCCAAACCAAAAACGGTTCTTAGCTCCTCTGCACGGACACTCTGTACAGACAAAGCTTCCCAAGCAATTCTTTATAAACAAAGTTTCACGGTCAAACCATGGCACACAAAAAAGGACAAGGCTCTACACGCAACGGTCGCGACTCGAATGCACAACGTCGTGGCATTAAGAAGTTCGGTGGCGAACATGTTGCTCCGGGCAATATTCTTGCTCGCCAAGTTGGTACCAAGTGGCGTCCTGGTCGCAACGTAGGTATCGGCAACGATTACACCATCTACTCGCTTATCGAAGGAAATGTGTACTTCGATCAAGAAGGTCGCCGAATCAACGTACAACCTCTCGCGAGCTAGCTCCAAGAAACAAGCCGACAACGGTCGGCTTGAAATGGACGCGAAGTCGCAAGTTGTATTTTGCCCTGCATTCGCATTGGGCTATTCACAGGGGGAGCATATGCTCTCCCTTTTGCGTTGTATCTCCAAAACACCATCCCTATCCACCCCATAGTTGTCCTGTATGTTTGTCGACCGAGTTGAAATCGAAGTGATTGCTGGTCGCGGCGGCGACGGATGCATGGCATTCCGCCGAGAAAAACACTACCCGCGCGGAGGCCCAAGCGGCGGTGACGGCGGTAATGGAGGAAGCGTGATTATTCGTGCCAAGTCTGGCGTGAACTCCCTAGTATCCTTCGCGCATCAGAGGCACTGGCGGGCGGATGACGGTTCCCCGGGACAAGGATCGGACTGCCACGGGCGCAGCGGAAAAAACCTTGTATTGGACGTTCCGCCTGGGACGGTTCTGATCGACAAAGAGATCGGATTGGAAATCCGCGATCTCGTTAACGATGGCGATGAAATCGTTGCAGCACGCGGAGGCAAAGGTGGGTGGGGAAATCACCACTTCAAATCTTCAACCAACCAAGCTCCACGCGAAACTACTTCGGGCGGACTCGGCGAGACCAGACGACTCATCCTCGAACTCAAATCGATCGCTGACGTCGGACTGATTGGCTTGCCCAACGCTGGAAAAAGCACCATGCTTTCACGACTCTCCCGCGCCCGCCCAGAAATCGCTGACTATCCGTTTACGACCAAGTTCCCAAACCTGGGGATGGTACAAGTTGATCTCGAACGTAGCTTTGTTCTAGCGGATATCCCGGGGCTTATCGAAGGTGCAGCGGATGGACACGGACTCGGTCACGACTTCCTGCGTCACATTCAACGAGCTGGCTTGCTCGTTCATCTCGTGGAACCCTGTCCCATGGATCAATCCGACCCCATCGCAAACTATTGGACCATTCGAAAAGAACTCGAGCAGTACAGCCAAGAACTCGCGCAACGCCCCGAAATCGTCGTTGTGACCAAAGCCGAATTACCAGGTTCCCAAGATATCCATCAAAAGCTAAGCGAAGCGTTGGGGCGAGAAGACATCCATCTCGTCAGTGCGGCAACTGGATTGGGGATGCGGCAGTTCATTCAAAAAGTCGCTGAAAAACTAGCCGAGTACCGCACCGTAGCATCATGATCCTCGTGGATATCGGTAACAGCGGTTTGCGTGCCGTTCACGCAAACCAACTCAATTGGAATAAGAGAGTTGATCGTTCTCGGCTCTACAAACTCTCTTGGAGTTCCATTGGAAAAGAAATCCTCAAACACCAACCCCAACGCTCCTCTCTCGAAAACAATCGCTGGATCAATCCCCAGCAAAGCGATGGCTTCGACTGGCTCGTTCAGCAATTGCATAAACAACAGCCCCACCGTGTTGCCCCCATCTGGAGAATCGCCAGCGTCAATCGAACCGCACTCGAAACACTACAACTTGCTATCCAACGCGCCGATCCATCCGCAAAGATAGACGTCGTTGACCACAGGCACAGCGGTATCGAAGTTCAAGTGCAGTTCCCAGAACGCGTTGGTATCGACCGTATCCTGGCAGCTCGCGCCGCGGTTACATGGAAACAGCTCCATGGCTATCCAAACTCACCAATCATCGTCGTACAAGCGGGAACAGCGCTGACGGTGGATCTTGTCGATGATCACGGTGTTTTTCAAGGCGGTGCTATTCTTCCAGGTGCCGGCTTGGCGCTCCAGTATCTCGCCGCCGGAACCGATCAACTCCCCTGGCTTCCGACCGAATCTGTACACTCTCTTCCAACACTGCCCGGGAGGAACACTGAACAAGCCATCGCTGCCGGTGTTCACGCTTCACTCGTCGGTGGTGCAAAATATTTGATCGAACGATACCGCGAGTCACTCCCAAAAATTCCTGCCCTGATCTCAGGCGGAGATGGTAAACTCGTCCAAGAGCACATACCCCCTCCAGTTGCATACGTCGAAAACCTCGTTCTGATGGGTCTAACCCTCTGCCAGCTCCCGTGAAACGCAGAAAAAGTGTCGCGCTCCTCATCGAAACCTCCAATGCCTACGCTCGGGGACTTCTCGAAGGAATCATTCACTACCATCGTGAACACGACGCTTGGTCCATCTACCTGCCCGAACAAGAGCGAGGTGCTGCCCCACCGAGCTGGCTGAAAGAATCCGATATCGATGGTGTCATCGCTCGCATCGAAACAGAAGCGATCGCAAAAGCGGTCTCTAGTCTGAAGGTACCGGTAGTCGATGTTAGCTCTGCGCGGCGAGTCCCGAATATCCCTTGGATTGAAACGGATGACCAAGCGATCGCAAAAATTGCTTTCGAACATCTCTTTGAACGAGGATTTAGAAACTTCGCCTTCTGTGGACCTATGGGGGTGAATTGGTCGCGCTGGAGACAAGAACGCTTTGTAGCCCGTTGCCGCGAAGCAGGCTTGCAATGCCAAGTCTTTCAAACACCCTCGCCATTACGCAAAACGCACCATCGAGATCGCGCAACAGAATTATCCAACTGGCTTGAAAAACTACCCAAGCCGGTCGGTCTGTTCTGCGCTTACGATATTACAGCCCAAGTCATTCTGGATCACTGCCGCAATCTATCGATCGCCGTCCCAGAACAAATCGCCGTTCTCGGTGTCGACAACGACCCGATCCTTTGCGAACTCTCTCGACCCTCACTCAGTAGCGTTGTTCCAGATGCCCCTGGCGCAGGGTATTTCGCCGCGCAATGGCTGAGCCAAGCCATGACCAAGCGCAAACAACCAAAAAACTACCATGTAACCGATGCCTTCCGACTGATGCCTCCTCTGGGAATCGTCTCTCGACAATCTACCGAAATCACTGCCGTCGATGATCCCTCCGTAGCAAAAGCAATCCAATTCATTCGCGATCATGCCTGTGATGGAATCCAAGTAGACGACGTTCTACAGCATGTCGCACTCTCTCGAAGAATGCTCGAAACCAGATTCCTCGCCGCGACGGGTAAAACACCACACGCCATGATTGCCATGATCCGATTGACCCGTGCAAAGGAACTCCTCCTCGAAACCGATCTGTCGATCGATGCAGTCGCAAAACGCGCTGGGTTCCAACATGCGGAGTATATGAGTGCCGCTTTTCGAAAATCTTTTGGCGAACCACCCGGTCGCTTCCGTCGCCAATCTTCGCAAACACAACGCTAAGAGTTCTAAACGTTACGACCCGTACAAATTGAGCCACCACTCTTTATTTTCTCTTTTCCTAAAAGTTTGACTCGCCTAACCGCTGCGCAAAAGATTTCATCGCGCAAGCTATCACATACGACCTTTCGGAACTATTGTCTTCCACCGTCACCGCTCATCCCTACGACACCCAGCTCACTGGTACCATGTCGACAAGCAAACCCCACTTCCTACTCTTCTGCGAAGGTGATACCGAATCCGGACACGGTTTCGATTCCGAAATCAATTGCCGCTGGCGGTTTATCCTCGAAAACGTGGAATCGGGTCAGAAAGTCGAAGCCTGTGATTACGAAGAAGTTCTACACCCCGATCGTATTGCTCTAATCTCAGTGATCCGAGGTCTCGAAGCGCTCGATCAGCCCAGTAAAGTCACCATGATTACCAATAATCGCTACGTCGCTCGCGGTTTGCAGTATGGCTTGATCGAATGGCGCGAATCCGACTTTTGTTGGGAACACTTCGGATCTATCCAGCCTATCCGAAACGCTGATCTCTGGAGACGCGTCGACATCGCATTGAGATATCACGAAGTCACCTGCCGCTGGATGTCCTACGATCCACAACACGAACGCTACGAAGGCGATCGTCGCGAAGTCCCTGTCGATACCCAACAACCAATCCGAAATTACTCCACACCATTGAAACAACCATCCGTCCCGTCGACTCCAGCTATAACACCTTCCAACCCCAATTCCACTGAAACGCTCTCCGTAACCTTCGAATCGAACCCACCCCAAATCGAAAACTATTTGAAGAAATCAGTCCGTTCATCATGGGAAACGATCCTTAAAATCGATTCATGGATGTCAAATATCCTCCGATCCTTCTGCTTGATGGATCCCAAGCCCGAACATTACCATTCTCGGCGAACTTCAGAGGCTCTCCGCGATTGACCTACGTCACCTTGCTAATCGTTGCCTTGCTAATCGTTGCCGCCGCAAACCGTATGCGTCCTCGCCGCATTTCGGTATCCTAAAGCAAGTCGACCGCTTCAAGATCTCGTTACGACCGAAATAGCAAGTGGAGCCATGGCACAATTCGACCCCAATTCAATACCTCCTCTACTATCCGATTTCGATCGCTATCTCTTCGGTAGCGGAAACCATTGGAAAATCTATGAAAAGCTAGGTGCTCATCCTCGGATCGTCCAAGACCAACCTGGCGTGAACTTCGCCCTCTGGGCACCGAACGCGCAGAGCGTCCAAGTCGTTGGTGACTTCAATCATTGGGATGGCCGAGCGCATTGCATGCTCAAGCAATTTCCCTCGGGAATATGGGAGCTCTTCATCCCCCACGCTGAATTAGGAATGAAGTACAAATTCCGAATTCACTCTCAAGATGGACGTATCCTCGACAAGTGCGACCCCTGCGGTTTTTTCTGCGAAGTCCCGCCACGTACCGCCTCGGTAGTTGCGTCACTCGATCAATACACATGGAACGATTCTCAGTGGATGGCTCAACGAGCACTAAATAAAACGCTCAATCAACCTATTAGTATCTACGAAGTCCACTTAGGATCTTGGAGAAAAACAAAGGACACGACCCACGGGTGGATGAACTATCGCGAACTCGCAATTCAACTCGTTGAGTACTGCAAACAAATGGGGTTTACACACCTTGAACTCCTCCCGATCTCAGAACACCCATTCACCGGCTCCTGGGGGTATCAGACGACGGGCTACTATGCCGTAACCAGCCGTTATGGAACTCCAGAAGACTTCATGGCATTCGTCGATTACTGCCATCAACATGGTATCGGTGTTCTTGTCGATTGGGTCCCAGCACACTTTCCTCGCGATTCCCACGGCCTTTACCGCTTCGATGGCTCCGCTCTCTATGAACATGAAGATCCTCGCCAAGCTGAGCATCCGGACTGGGGGACCATGATCTTTAATTACGGCAGGCACGAAGTCCGAAACTTCCTAATCGCCAACGCGATGTTTTGGATGGACAAATACCATATCGATGGACTACGCGTCGATGCAGTCGCTTCCATGCTGTACCTCGATTACTCTAAGAAACAAGGTGAATGGATCCCCAACGCTTCCGGAGGCCGAGAGAATCTGGAAGCCGTTCACTTCTTGCGCGAATTCAACCGCGAAGTTCATCGCGCATACCCCGGAGTCCTAACGATTGCAGAAGAATCTACATCATGGCCAGGTGTCAGCCATCCAGTGGATGTCGGTGGACTAGGCTTCTCCATCAAATGGAATATGGGTTGGATGAACGATACATTGCGATACATGCGTCGCGAACCAATCCATCGCCAACATCATCACAACGATCTGACCTTTAGCCTTATCTATGCCTTCAGCGAAAACTTCATGCTCCCCTTTTCGCATGACGAAGTGGTTCATGAAAAAGGCTCACTCATAGCGCAAATGCCCGGGGACCTCTGGCAGAAATTTGCGAACTTGCGACTCCTGTTCTCCTACATGTGGACCCACCCAGGTAAAAAACTTCTTTTCATGGGGGGTGAAATCGCCCAATGGCACGAATGGAATTACGACGCTGCCTTGCAATGGGACCTCCTAAAATGGGAATCCCATCGCGGAATCCAGAAACTGGTTGCCGACCTGAATCACTTGCTCGCGTCAGAGAAATCCCTCTACCAAGGAGACTTCCAAGGCTCAGGATTCCAATGGGTAGACTGTCAAAATGCTGCAGCAAGCGTTCTTGGGTATCTGCGCAAATCCATCAACGATGAGAATGAACGCGACGAACATCTCTTGGTTTGCTGTAACTTCACCCCCGTCGTTCTAGACTATCGTATGGGGGTACCCAACAGCGGTAAATACATCGAAGTCTTCAATAGCGACAGAACATGCTACGGTGGGTCGGGAGTCGAAAACCTATCACCGATCCAAGCAGACGTGAACATCCCTTACCACGGTCAAGTCGCTTCAGTATCTTTGAAACTCCCACCTCTCTCAGCAATCATCCTTAAGCCGTCGGCAGAATGAATGGAATCCAGGCTCTAACTAGTGAACTGCTCTAGGTTGCCGCGCCTCGCAACTTCGCTACCTGTGTCCTCATCGCCTCACGCGAAAATTCATCAACACTCGATAACTGATCTTCCTCTGACGTGCCTAAGTTACGTTTGCCAACTACCAATCGCCCGGAGACCGCTGTCACATCGCCACGCATTCCAACCGCTTTGACCGTCACTGTGCGATCATCCGACTTAACCCACTCAACTCGAACGGTCAACTCTTGCCCAGGCTCCATAAAGTCTGCGAACTTAACATTGCGAACCTCGTCCAAAGTCAAAACCGAATGAGCAAAGTTCTCTGTAGCACTCACCAGCCACATCGAAGCCTGATACAGGGCTTCTAGCATCATCACGCCAGGCATTACCGGAAACAACGGAAAGTGATCTCGCAAATAATCCTCACCGTGATGCAACTTGCGAGTCGCAACAATGTATTCGCCGGGTACTAACTCAACGATCTTGTCCAATTGCCGATAACGCACCTTGAAACTCCTTCTTATTGGTCTTGTACAACAGTACGCTTTTCCTCACAACAAATCACTTCAACGCTTGCAACAAACTTTCAACAAGGGTGCTCGCCGATGCAATCGCTTCATCCTCCGATCGGTTTGCGTTTTCTAAACAACGCACGATCGCAGAACCAACAATCAATCCATCACAGACCGGTGCCAATAACTTTACATGTTCAGGCTTGGAAATCCCAAAACCAATACAAATGGGTAAATCCGTACGCGCCTTTAACCAACCGACTCGATCTACTAAACCCTCTGGCAATTGCGTCCGCTCACCTGTAATCCCTGTGACCGAGACGAAATACAGAAAACCGGAGGACTCCTCCGCGATCCGCAAAGCTCGCTCCGGTGGTGTTGTCGGCGTTACCAACTGAATCAAATTGAAGTCTTTTGCTCGGCAAACTTTCGATAAAGCAGCACTCTCTTCAACCAACAAATCTGGGACAATCGCTCCAGAAAACCCTGCCTCTTTCGCTGCTTCCACATAAGCTTCTGGCCCATGCCGGTGAATAATGGCGTAACTGACCATCGAGACCATTGGCATGGTCCAACCCGTCCGGTTCGCTTGAATTCCATCAAAGATCTGCTGTAACTTGATTCTATGCGATAGCGCTCGCGTGTACGATGCCTGGATTACCGGTCCATCCGCAATCGGATCGCTATACGGAATACCAACTTCCGCCATGGAGCACCCAAGCTCTTGCAGTCGCTTCAGAACACGTACGGTAAACGCCATGTTCGGATCCCCAGCCGTGATGAAAGGCATCAAAGCCTTCTTGCCAGATGCCCTAAGCGTCTGAAAAAGTTGATCAATAGCTGTCATACAAAGGCATCTTCCACATAAGAACTGACTGAAAACAACCGCCAAGCGAATTCGGATCGAACAACCGATGACAGCTTAGATCCCTACCACTCTTGTCCTCTTAGCCGCGCTAACTCCGCAGCATCCTTGTCACCACGTCCTGAGAGACAAATCACCAAGTGCTGATCAGGACGCATCGATCTTGCAATCTCCGCTGCTTTGGCAACCGCATGGCACGTCTCCAATGCAGTCAAGATCCCTTCGTTCTTCGCTAGAAAGTCAAAAGCTCCCAACGCTTCGTCGTCTCGACACGAGGTGTACTCGACTCGATGCGCATCCTTCCAATACGAGTGCTCAGGACCCACCCCAGGATAATCAAGGCCCGCAGAAATCGAATGCACGTCGCTCGTTTGGCCATCCTCATCCTGCATCACGTAACTGTACGAACCGTGCAGAACCCCTGGGGCACCGAAAGTCAGAGGGGAAGCATGATCGCCAGGTGTACCCCCTCGACCGCCCGCCTCGACTCCTACCAACCTCACCGATTTGTCCGAAACAAAAGGATAAAACATCCCCGCCGCGTTACTGCCACCTCCGACACAAGCAACAATCGTGTCCGGGAGTCGACCGATACTCGTTAAACACTGCTCGCGGCACTCCTTGCCAATCACACTCTGAAAATCTCGTACCATCATCGGAAAAGGATGCGGGCCAATCACTGAACCAATAATGTAGTGCGTATGCTCTACGCTCGACATCCAATCCCGCATCGCCTCATTGACTGCGTCCCGCAACGTCTTCGATCCACTCTCTACCGGACGGACTTCCGCCCCCATCAACCGCATGCTAAATACGTTTGGCTTCTGCCTCCGCACATCTTCCGCACCCATGTAAACCACACAAGGTAGCCCAAAATGCGCACAGGCTGTTGCAGATGCCACTCCATGCTGCCCGGCCCCCGTCTCGGCAATCACCCGTGTCTTCTTCATCCGCAACGTCAACAAGGCTTGTCCAAGCGTGTTGTTGATCTTGTGCGCTCCGGTGTGATTCAAATCCTCTCGCTTGAGCCAAATCTGCGCGCCACCTAACTGCTGGCTAAATCGCTTTGCATGATACAGAGGAGAAGGCCGACCTACGAATCGATGAAGCAGCTCATCAAGTTCGGCTTGAAAATCAGGATCAGCTTTCGCCTTCGCATACTCCTGCGTCAATTCCTCCAACGCTCGCGTCAGAGTTTCGGGCACGAAACGACCACCAAACACCCCAAAACGCCCACTCGCGTCCGGAACTGCGGGACTCGCACTCGACACTGTTCGTGATTCGGGAGACTCAATGGTACTCATGTTCGCCTTAGCTTTCGCCTAGTTGGATAAATTAGAACTCTTGTATTGTCGATGCCACAGGAAACCGGTCAAGCTACGAACGCCCGCAGTTCGCGATATGCTTGAACGATTCGCTCTGCTGCAACCTCGATTTCCGCCGCAGTATTAAATCTTCCGATACCGAACCGCAAACTGCTCCTCGCTGCATCCTCGGACAACCCAATCGCTTGCAATACATGACTAGGTCTCGGATCCGCAGACGAACAAGCCGACCCGCTACTGAGGGCTAACTCCGGTACCCGCAACATAATCGCTTGTCCCTCCACCCCTGGAAACCGCACGTTCAAGTTCCCGGGTAACCGATGATCGCCCCGCGAGCCCGGTTTCACGAAACCTCCTTCGTCGCTTGTGTTCGAAGAGGCGAGCAATGGTCCATTCAGTTCCAACCCATCTATTTCACCACTCAATCGCTCCCATAACAGATTCCGCAATCCTTCGACTCGCTTCCTCTCGGTGTACATCTCCTCAACCGCAATCTGCAATGCCACCGCCATACCTAGAATGCCCGTGGTATTGAGCGTGCCGGAGCGCAGATTATTCTGCTGTCCACCTCCTACAATCTGCGGAGCCAATCTCAAACCCCTCCTAGGAACCAACAATCCACCCACACCCTTGGGCCCATAGAACTTGTGCGCAGAAAAACTAAAAAAGTCCGCCCCGCTATTTTCGACATCCAAGGGAATTTTTCCCACCGCCTGCGTCGCATCGATATGCAACAGAGCACCAACGCGATGACAAGCTCTCGCAAGCGGTTCGATTTCTTGCAAAGTCCCAATCTCATTGTTGCCCAAAATCAAGCAGACCAACCCAACCTGTTCATTCAGTGATTGCTCAAGCACCGGTAATCGAACGGCTCCAATCTCCGTCGCTACCTCCGCCTCCACCGGAAGATACCCAACTGCATAACCTTGCGACGCAAGCCGTTTACCGCAATCGAGCACAGCGCGATGCTCCGCTTGCCCAATCAATACCCCACGCCTCGACGACCTAGGATGGGTCATCGTCCCAAACATTGCTAAATGAATGCTCTCTGTCGCACCACTGGTGTAGATTAAGTCATGGTTTTCAGTACCAAGCAACCGAAGGATGTTTTGTGTCGCTTCCTCGACCATTGCTGCCGCGCGCCTACCAGGTTCATGGGTATGACTACCAGCGTTGCCATACTCCTGAGTCATCCATGGCATCATCGCATCCACCACTCGGGAATCTACCCGAGTCGTTGCATGGCTATCCAAATAGATCTCTTGCATACTGCGGCAATCTGGGGAATCTCTGCGGGTTGGGAAAAGAGGCTAAAGCCCAATTCGTTTGCAATTCGTTGCTGGAAAAATACTGAATTCCGAGTACTATCTTAACCAAATCTACGAGACTCAATCGCTGCAACAACAGTTTTTGCTGCTCGAAGAATTTCCACAGGGAGAATCGTAACGTCGCCTACCCCTACGGACTCGCTACCCCTTATCGTTCAGAAGACGGATTCGATGCAGCGCCCGTGCTCGACTTCGGATCGGAAGTAAACCTACTATGCCGGAGCGAAATCGAGAAACGCTGTTTCGGTGGATCCCTGCGCTCGGTTCCCTCAAAGAGTACAACCGCAAGTGGTTCGGTCGCGATATATTCGCTGGTATCACCGTCGCGGCCGTTGCGGTTCCGCAAGCAATCGCTTACGCAAAGATCTTTGGCATGCCCGCCGAAATGGGGCTCTACACGGCGATCGTTATGACGACCGTCGGAGCGCTGCTAGATTCTTCCAAACAACTGATCAACGGTCCGACCAACGCTATCTCGATCGCTATGCTCAGCGCATTGGCCTCCATCGATGGCGACGAAAATCGCCGAGCCGCGGCAATTCTGATGGCTCTCCTCGTAGGCGTGATACAAACAGCAATTTCCTTATTCCGATTCGGTGACCTCTCTCGGTTCATCTCTCACGCAGTTATCGTTGGCTTCACTCTCGGTGCCTCGATCCTCCTGCTCATGGATCAGCTCAAGAATATCTTAGGGGTCACAGTCGCAATCGATCCACACGATCACTTCCTCGTGCGATTTTGGAAAACGATCACCGAAGAATCTGGAATGCATTGGCCGACGTTTGCCGTCGCCGCCACTACCATCATCATCTCAATCGCTATCCGTTTCATCAATCGACGGTTCGCTATATGGCTACCTGAGTTCCTTATCGCTCTCGCGGCGGTCTCCCTGGGCTTGTACCTTATCGATCCAGAAGGTGCACTCAAGGTCAAACTGACGGAATCCATCCCGAGAAAACTTCCATCCTTCTCCCTTCCAACTTGGGATTGGAACCTCGTTCGGGAACTCTCCGGTAGCGCTTTGGCCATCGCATTTCTTGGATTGCTCGAAGCGATGGCGATGGCAAAATCGATCGCCGCGAAAACCGGCGATAAGCTGGATATGAACCAACAGTGCCTCAGCGAAGGCCTCGCTAACACCGCCGGTAGCTTCTTCAATTGCTTCCCCGGATCGGGCTCTCTGACTCGAACTTACATCAATCATAGTTCTGGAGCTGCTACGCAATGGTCTGGAGTATTCAGCGCACTGGGCGTCGCACTGACCGTCTTGGTCTTCGCCCCCTTCGCTGCTTATATCCCAAGACCCGCTCTCTCTGGAATCCTCGTCCTGACCGCCTTTCGCATGACCGAAATCGCAACCCTAAAGTACATCGTAAAAGCCACACGATTCGACGCTTGGATCCTCGCCATCACCGCCCTCTCTGCAATTCTGGTCTCCGTCGAATTCTGTATCTTGATCGGCGTTGTGCTCTCCTTCGCTCTGTACATCCCCAAAGCTGCAAAAATCACCAGTACCGAATTGACAATCAGCCAAGGTAAAGTCGTTCGCGAAATCCAACCCAACGAAAAACGTTGCGAATGGATCAGGATCTATAACTTCGAAGGTGAACTCTTCTTCGGCAGTGCACCGGAATTCGAACGGCTTCTGGAATCCATCGAAGAAGGAGCTTCATCACCCCTTCGAGTCGTGATCCTTCGACTCAAACGAGCTAGAAATCCCGACTCCGTATGCATGATGATTCTCGATACGTTCGCACAGAACATGATCGATAAAGGGATTACCGTAATCTTGAGCGGTGTTGACGCCGAAATGCTCGCCGTACTAACCAACGTTGGTATGGTGCGTCGCATCGGACGCGAGAACGTCTTTCTAGAACAATCCGAAATCTGGGGTAGCACAAGTCAAGCTCTTAACCGCGCCTACCTGATCTTCGGCTCCGAACGCTGCCCGCAATGCACCAAGTGCAGCACCTAACTCCTGCACCATACGCGAATAGCAATACTTGCGAAAAGCATCCGCTTCTCTTTCCTTGTGACTTTCGTCTCCGTAAAGACGGTTCCTCGGTCCTCTTTACGTCTTTGCGTGAGACATGGGAGTTGAAACTGGTACGCCTCCGGCTGACTGCTAAACGATTTCACCCACAATAGTTCCTGAGTGGCTTTGAAGTCTATTCACCGATATCCCGCTGCAAAGTCAAATGCTTACGCCAGCTTTGGTTGTCCGTCACAGGAAAATCCATGCGAAGATGAACACCTCGGGATTCTTGACGCGCTAACGCCGCATGCGTCATCATCAAACCTACCGTCAACATGTTCTGCAATTCCCAAGACTCAACGTCATGCATCCCGTGCGACAATACATAGCTTGCATACCGGTGCACGTCTTGAACCGCTTCCTCCAGTCGCTCTTGCCGACGTTGCACCCCAACCGATCTCCACATAAGAGCCCGCACGGAATTGCGAATGTCTGCCACGTCAATCCAGCCCCCAGATCCATCCCGCTGATGATAAGTCACAGGTAAAACCCGCAATGACTGAGATTTATCTTCTAACGCTGCTGCGGAAGCATTCCTTCCAGCTATCGCGCCGTAGACCAAACCCTCTAATAAACTATTCGATGCTAACCGATTCGCACCATGCAACCCACTGCTGGTTACCTCACCTGCCCCCCACAATCCTGGCAATGTCGTGCGAGCTTGCTCATCCACATAAGCACCCCCGATCATATAATGCGCTCCCGGACGGACTGGAATCGCATCTTTAGCAATATCCAATCCAAACCCTTCACACACTTTGGCTATCCCTGGAAAGCGTTTGCGTACATGTTCTGCATCTAGATGCGCTAAAGTTAAATAGACACAAGGCGATTGCGTTTTCTCCATCTGCGAAACAATCGATTTGCTGACTACATCACGCGGAGCTAACTCTAAGCGTGCGTCATAATCTTTCATGAACCGATATCCGTTCGCATCGATCAAAAAAGCCCCCTCTCCACGTATCGCTTCTGTGATCAGTGTCCTAGAAGACCCCGCAATGTACAAAACCGTTGGGTGAAACTGCATGAACTCCATGTCCCGCATCAGAGCCCCAGCGCGAAACGCAATCGCGTGGCCATCACCAGTCGCCACCTTCGGATTCGTCGACTCGCGAAAGACCTGTCCACACCCACCCGCACATAAAATCATCTCTTTTGCCCATATCATCACCGGTGCACCTTGCTTGATGGATACCAAAGCTCCCCTGCAGCGCCCTTCGTAGGTGATCAAATCAATCGTGTAAGCCTCTTCGACTAACTCAATATTAGGCAGCGACCGTGTATGGGCAATCATGGCACGCATAATCTCTTTGCCCGTCGCATCCCCCAACGCATGAATGATCCGTTGGTGCGAATGGCCCCCCTCACGCCCTAAGACCAACTGGCCGTCCAGACGATCAAACTGTGTCCCCCACTGCATCAACTCCGCTACACGCAAAGGTGCCTCACGCACCACCATCTCCACCGTCGGCAAATCGCATAGATCGCAACCTGCCACCAAAGTGTCTTGGATGTGATTGTCAAAACGATCCTCCGGATCCCAAACGCTTGCGATCCCTCCCTGCGCGTACGCACTGTTCGACTCCTGAACCTTGTCTTTCGTAAGCACTATCGTCCGCAATCCCGGATCGATCTCATGTGCAGCTCGCAACCCCGCTAAACCACCACCGATAATCAATACATCGGTGAAATAATGCCCCATCCGCTTCGGTTCCACAGGGATCAAGTATCTTGGTACCCACTGTCCCCACGGTTTGTCGAGCGCCAAATGCTCAATCGATCCAGTACGCTCTGCTGTCATGGGTTGAACCAATCTTCATCTTCACTCGTCGTCATCGTCCGGACGCATCGGATCATCCGGGTCAAAAAAGAAATCCTCTAAGCCCATCGGCATCACATCCCCACCCAACGCCTGCCTACGACGCTCGGCCAGCGAAGCTAAATCCAATGCGTCCTCTCATAAACATGCAACCACCGCTTCGCGCCAAGCTTGATCCTTCGACAAGGGATGCTTGGAATCCGCCGACGCAAGCCGCTTGATCGCATACCGCAAAACATTGATCCCGTCCCGCGCAGAGAAATCCAATTTCAACCCGTGCGCTTGCTGCAGAAAATCCACTGTCAAAGCTAGGACGTCCGACTCAGCAAATGGCAAGTGGTATTGCAGAATCGCCAGTTCGTCCTTGCGATTCGGAAATCCAACTTGTAAGGTTGGTTGCAGTCGACTCAAGATATAATCCGGAATCTCGTACGTAGAATCATCTTGGTTCATCGTGACCGCTGCTCGGAAATCATCATGTGCCTTGATCGAGATACCCGCAACGATCGACTCGACATAACGCCGCTGATCGAAAAGCGGAGCTAACGAAGCCCACGACTTCTCGTTCATCCGATTCCCTTCATCCAACACACACACACCACCTCGAATCATCGCTGTGACCAAAGCAGAAGCGTGGTAAGCAATCTTGCCATCACTCGCCAAAACAGGAGTGACCAATAAATCCTCCGGCCGAGTGTCCGCTGTACATTGAAAGATATACAACTCTTGGCCACGCGCCATCGCTGCAGCCATAGCCAAAGCTGTCTTGCCCACCCCAGGGACTCCTACTAGCCTCGGGGTTAGCGGTAAGTCACCAGGTCCAACCGTCAGCCAGCAAGCCGCCAACTGACGCAACGATTCCTCCTGGCCAATCCACTTTGCAGTGGTCGTCACAGGATTCGCTAAAGCTAAACTTACCCCGTCGATCGAAATGCGTTGACTCATGAATCCATCTCATCCTCGCGACGCGGGAAAGTTTCGTCGGACTACTATTGTCCTTGGCCCCGCGAAAAACCTGGCTTGCCATCAAAGTTGTACAAGCCTTCGAACTTCACAAACTCAAGTCCAGCACGATGAATGCGGTCAAGCAACGCAATAATCGCTGCATGGGTCGTCGACTTACCCGATCCCTCCGGCAAGGCAAAACGGCATCGGCTAACATCCACCGTAAATGTCTCTTCCATACCACCTGGCCATACTTTCATTCCACGATTGGAAATCATCTCCAATACCATTCCGTCAGCAGCCAACGGTTGCAACTTCGCTGCCAATGCATCGATCGGATCTGTCCAAGCAACGAAAACGTCTGCGCCAACCAATTCTCGCTTCTCCGTTGAGCGAATATACGCTGGCCGATCCGTCAAAGGTCGCTTCGGCGCTCGACTGTAATCAACACACTTGAGCACTTCTGGCTTCTTGCCCAATCGCGCAACGACCGCTTTCGCAAACTCCTTCGTGCCGACCTTCTCCTTCGATATCCCTTCCTTGAAGATATCATACGTGTGAACCCCGTCTTCAATCGTCTTGAGCCAAGCGTTGTGCGCTCGCTCTGCCACGTCAGCTTGTCCGATATGCACAAGCATCTGTACTGCACCAAGGAATAACCCAGAAGGGTTTGCCAAGTTCTGTCCGGCACGACGAGGCGCGGATCCGTGAATCGCTTCGAACATCGCGCAAGCATCACCAATGTTCGCGCTTCCTGCCAATCCGACGGAACCAGCAATTTGAGCTGCCACGTCCGAAAGAATGTCACCGTACAAATTCGGCATCACCACCACGTCAAACGCTTCCGGTGTGTCTGCCAGTTTCGCTGCACCAATGTCGACAATCCAATGCTCATTCTCAATGTCTGGGTACTGTGCTGCGGTCTCATCGAAAATCTTATGAAACAGACCATCGGTCAGCTTCATAATGTTGTCTTTGGTAAAACAAGTCACCTTCTTGCGCCCATAAGCACGTGCGTACTCGAACGCATAGCGACAAATCTTTTCCGTCCCGGGACGCGAAATCAACTTCAAGCATTGCATCACATCAAGTGTTTGACGATGCTCAATGCCCGCATACAAATCTTCTTCATTCTCACGGACAATCACCACATCCATTTTCGGATGCTTCGTTCGAATGAACGGGTCGTAGCTCAAACAGGGACGAATATTGGCATATAGTCCAAACGCCTTGCGCGTCGTGACATTCAAAGATTTGAAACCACCTCCCTGCGGCGTGGTGATCGGTGCCTTGAGGAACACCCGCGTCGCACGCAAACTCGCAAAAGCCTCCGGCTCAATCCCCGCCATGTTACCCTTCAAATACTGCTTCTCTCCAATCTCAATGACGTTCTTCTCAAGTCGCGCACCTGCCTCCTCAATGATGTGCAAGGTCGCTTCCATGATCTCGGGGCCGATACCATCGCCGTAGGCGACTGTGATTGGGGTTGCTGATGCCATAGTTCGAAAGGTTCTAAAGTCCTGAAAAAAAGGGAGAGACGAATTAGAAAATGTATTCACCAGTCCCAATGTTTACAACGGCTAATGCTCTTTCTGCCCGAATTCCTACCCCAGGATTCCCACCCTACCCGCTAGGCTGCCATCCGCTTTTATCCCCCTTGGTTTACAATCTAAAATAGTCGACGCCCAAAAAACCCTGACAGTACCGACAGCCGTGATCCCACAACTCGGTGTTTACAACAGGGGATTTACAACACGGTATTTACAGTAAGCAGTTCACAGTACGCAGCTCGTCCCTTCCAATTTACCCCATCCCTCCTAACCCTGAAAACCAACCCGCCATGCTCTCGATCAATAACCCTATCCACGTTCCTATGACATTCCCCCGCCGCACCCCGATTTTCTGCCTACTGACGATTTTCTACCTAGCTTTCATTTGCCCACCTAACCCTGCTTTCGCCCAAGACTCACAAGCTAAGTCTTCACCAAACCCCGCGCAATCGTTCCAACCCGAGACCTTCCAGAACAAGAATCTCGTCGCTTGGTGTATCGTTCCTTTCGATTCCCAAAAACGAACTCCCGAACAACGCGCGGAAATGCTCGACCAACTCGGAATCAAACGACTCGCTTACGACTACCGTGCCGAACATATCCCAACCTTCGAAGAAGAAATTCTTACGATGAAGAAACACGGCATCGAAATGACTGCTTGGTGGTTCCCTACCGTCCTGAATGACGAAGCAAAACTTATTTTGCAACTGATCCAGAAACACCAAATACACCCACAACTCTGGGTCACCGGCGGTGGCGATCCGAATATGAACGAAGAACAAACCAAAGCCTTCATCGAGGCCGAAGTGCGTCGCATACGCGAAATCGCGGCCGCAGCCGACCAAGCGGGTTGCAAGGTTGCTCTCTATAACCACGGAGGTTGGTACGGTGAACCCGAAAACCAAATTCGGTTACTACAAGCGATCAATATGCCAAACGTCGGTATCGTCTACAACCTACACCACGCACACCATCAACTCGATCGACTCGATGAGATTCTCGAGAAAATCAAACCCTATCTGCTGGCGATCAATCTCAACGGCATGGAAAACGATGGTGAACGCATCGGTAAGAAAATCTTGCCAATCGGACAAGGTAGCCGAGATAAAGAAGTCCTTGAACGAATCGGGAAAATGGGATTCGACGGCCCCGTCGGTATCCTGAACCACACCGATCTCGATGCCGCCCTCCGATTAAAGGAAAATCTCGATGGACTGAGAAAACTTACAGCCGAACTCTCTCCGAGCAAATAGAGGGGATTCAACGATGCACCCGCGTTCCCGTAACGATCTCGTCGGTAGCAAAGGACGTATCCAGAAGTTACTTAACGACTGGAGAACTGCAACCCTCTCCGTTCAAGAGTCTTGGAAAGACGCTACTGCGGAGAAATTTATGAATGATCATTTCTCCGATGTCGAATCAGGCCTTCAACGAATCCTAATCCAACTCCAAGAAGCCTCAGACCTAGTTCGAAACTTCGAGAAGCGTGTCGCCGACGAACTCTAAACCCTGCATAAAAAACCGATGATTCCCAACGTAATGAAACCTGTCCAACTACTCGCCCTCGCCCTGCTCTCCGTACTCATGACGCCAACCCTCGTGGCCCAAGAACCTAAGCCACTTCGAATCGCTACCTTTAACGCCGCCCTGAACCGCAAGCAAGCCGGTGACCTTGTTGCAGGCCTAAACCGAGGCGATGAACAAGCTCTTAAAATCGCACAGATTATTCAGAAAATCTCACCCGATATTCTCTTGGTCAACGAAATTGATTGCGATGCCAACGGACCTGAACTCTTCCTCGATAAATATCTCAACACACCCTCAAATACCAAACCATGGAAGTACTTCTACACCGCGCCGGTCAATACCGGTGTAGACTCCCAACTCGATCTCGACGGTAACGGTAAACTCCATGAACCGAACGACGCTTGGGGATTCGGTACATTCCCAGGTCAATACGGTATGGCAATCTACAGTCGCTATCCGATTGACCACGAAGCGGTTCGCACCTTCCAAAACTTTCTATGGAGCGAAATGCCCAATGCGCTCAAACCTGCGGACTATTACCCGGAGAACATCTGGAAACAACTTCGCCTCAGCTCTAAATCCCACTGGGATGTCCCCATCCGCGTTGAGAACCAAACCATCCACATCCTCGCCTCACACCCAACCCCACCAGTCTTCGATGGCCCCGAAGATCGCAATGGACGACGCAATCATGACGAAGTCCGACTCTTCCTCGACTATATTTCAAACCCACCCAACTCCGACTACATTATCGATGACCAAAGCCGTCGCGGTGGGCTACCCGAAAATGCACATTTCGCAATCCTTGGAGATCTCAATGCAGATCCAATCGACGGGGACGGAAAATCGGACGCGATCCGACAACTACTAGCTCACCCCCGCGTCGCACAATACCCTACACCGACAAGCACGGGGGCAGTCCAAGCAGCCGAATCTTCCGGCGGTGCCAACGCCAAACAAAAAGGAAACCCCGCACAAGATACAGGTGACTTCAACGACAAAAATCCTGGAAACCTACGCATTGACTACGTGCTCCCATCCGCCAACTTCCGCGTCGTTGACCAAGGAGTCTACTGGCCATCGAGCGTTCAATCCAAAGAAGAAAACGAACTCGTTCAAGCCTCCGATCACCGACTTGTCTGGGTCGATGTCCTCTGGAAATAATGTTTCAGAGCCTCTGAACACACCCGCCCATCACCCACTACTCCATCATTACTCCCCAATACAACATGCTCGTTAACTTCTTGAAGCCTCTCGTCCCCGTCGCATTGCGCTCGCTCTGCTTCGCTCTGTTGCTCTCCCCCTGTAGCACCTATGCCGACGACTGGCTCGTTAGTCGTGGCGATGAAGCTTCCACCGGTTTCGCCCCAGGGAAACTCCCTGCCGCACCAAAGCTGCTGTGGGAGAAGTCGCTGGAAAAATCAGGCTTCGAAGGTACTCCCGTCATCGTCGAAGATGTGTGCTTCGCTGCAGACGTCGAAGGACATGTCTACGCCTTCGCCCTCCAAGACGGCAAGGAACTTTGGAAGCTCGACCTGAAAAATGGTTTCGTCGCGTCTCTCGCCTACCGTCGCGGAAAACTCATCCTTGGAGACTACGATGGCAATGTCTACTGCCTCCACGCTTTGGATGGGAAAGTACTCTGGCAAGCAGAGATTGGCCAAGCCATGGCTGGCGGGGCAAACTTCACTGTGAACCTAAATGCCAAAGAGAACTCTACCACCAATAACTCTCTTGTTCTGATCAGTAGCGAAGGTGGACAACTATTTGCCTTCAACCTACAAGATGGTACGAAAGTTTGGGAATACGCCACCGGTGACCAACTCCGTTCTGCTCCTACTATCTGGAATGGCTTCGCACTTCTGGGCGGTTGTGACGGTCGACTTCATAAAATCGATCTCAAAGAAGGAACCGCTCAAGGTGACGGATTACCACTTGATGGTCCTAGCGGATCGACGCCGGCTCTGTTTAATGCACTCGCTGTGGTTCCAACCCAAGCCGGCACGGTGCTCGCTTACGATCTGAACACTCAAGAAAAACGCTGGAGCTTCTCCGATTCAGAACGCGCTCAGGAAGTGCGTTCCAGTCCAGCAATAGCAAACCTGCCATCCCAGCCACTTGCAGTCATCACCACGCGTAACCGTCGCGTGCTAGCTCTCGACCTAAACACCGGTAAGATGGTTTGGGAAGCAATCGTCAAGAAGCGATGTGATGCTTCCGCGGTCATCTGTGACGGCAGAGCCTGGGTCGGAGGACTCGACGGAAACTTTTATGCCTTCGACCTCAAAGACGGTAACACCACTTGGTCCTACCAGCTCTCCGGCCAACTCCTCGCTTCCCCCGCTATTGCGAATGGAAGAATCGTCGTCGTCTCGGATAAAGGTGGCCTGTACTGCTTCGGCGAATAAGAAAGAAAAGTCTTAGTGAGGACGCGATGTGCCGTACTTGTACGACCAGTAACTCGCGATCGCTTTCGCCCCTGATATAAAACTCTTGCCATTGACCTGGCCAGTGATGTATGCCAACGCGTCCATTCCCGGCGGCTGGTCCAAGATCAGTACAGGACAACCTTGATGCTGCTCGGACAGCAAGGAGACGATCTCGTTGCGCGGCCGCGCAAAATCAACGTATCGCACGTCCAAATGATGCCGTAGCTTGGGAAAGTAACTCAAAACACCGGTAATCTGCGCGCAATCGGGACAGTAGTATGGAGCCCCAGCACCAGTTGTGTCTTGAGATTTATCGAGAAAATCTTCTTTCAGCAAAAACAACAAGTCACGTCCCATCTGATCGACTCCCCTGCTGGATGTTACCACGCCTTCGTTTTTCATGAATCAAGCCTGTTTCCTCTTCTCGAGAGATAGGAAACACTCTAAAGCTTAGATTATACTCGAAGTACAGTTCACACTGCAGCCTCCTGTTTGTGTCAATTCAATCGCCCCCATCTGCCCATAGCGAACGCTACACGCTTCGAATGCTCAATCGTTTCTTGAAATTCGTTCTACATCTTTTCCTCGTGGTTATCGACCAGGCTATCCGCATCGCAAGACAACTCGCGGAGCCATTTCGATTTTTCTTCGAATCTGCCCTACATGATGCTGTAGATGAATTCGGAGCACCAGTTCGCCCCCGTTGGCAACGCATTCTTCTGGCTCCTCTCTACGCGGTATCCTCTGTCCTCCAAACCATTGGCCTTCTTTTTAGCAACCCAACCGATTCCACCGAACTACTGAAAAGACGCTCCTACCTTCGGCTTGGACTCCCAGCCGCTTCTCTGACTTTGCTCACTTTTTGCGCTGGTTTTATTCATCGACTATCCGAAACTTCCCTACAAACTCGCTATACAGCCGAGCTCAACCAAGTCGATCCCACCGCTGCCCCATCCCGTCTGCTGAACCTCACAAACCGCATCCTCGATCCCGACTGCCAATTCCCACAATCCACTCGTTTTCAAGTCGCGGAACTCCTGCCAAAGCTTGATCAAGTTACGCGAGCCAATGGAATCATCGAGCAACTCGCACCGGAAGAATCAAAGGGCTTCTCCCCAGCCCATCGAACCCGCGCCCTGCAAATTGGCGCCTCTCTGAAGGAACTACCTATTTCCAGCGATCAAATGAAATCGCTTGGGTGGCACCTGCGAAACTCCAGTGAAATTAACGATGCCGAACTCCTAGAACTGAGAACCGATTACTTCCTTTCCCTCGGCCAATTAGACCTCGCTATTTCTTCTCTTGCACAACTCGCTCAGTTACAACCCGAACGCTGGTTTCCACTCGCTGAACTTCTTCTCGCCCGCCGTGACCTTCAAGGTGCAAGAGCTGCTCTGAACAGAGCTTCTCAATACTACTCGCAACGCGTCTCCGAGAACCCACAAAGCATCGAGGATCGGCTTCGTGTCGCTACCGCACTCGCGCGTCTTGGGGATCTCGATCCGGCAATCGAAATCCTTACTGCTGGTTGGGGATTCGAGCAAGACATTCGCTACGCGCAAGCGATCAGTGAACTGTACTTGCTCAAGTTCCAAAAAGGCCGTATCGCCGCACTTCGCATCGATGTCCTGTGGGACTTCCTGAAACAAAGCCTGCGATGGGATCCAGCTAGCCGCAATGTCTATGAGGCTATGGTGTTGCTCGCCGCCTCCGATAACTCGGAACCAATCCGCTCCGATATCCGATCAGCCATCGAACAAGTCCAACGCGAAAATCCCCAATCGATCGAGCCTCTCTTCGCCATCTCAAATCTCGACGCCCAAGAAGGGAATAGGAGTCAAGCCATCGCAAGGCTCGAACAGGCTCTCCAACTCAAAGCAGACTCAGCACCTGCACTCAATAACCTCGCTTGGCTCCTTGCTACAGATCCTCTCGTCGAAAATCAACCCTCTCACCCCAACTTGCGCCGAGCAGAAGAACACGCAAGACAAGCCGTCGCGGCCGCGCCGAGCACCAGCTCTTTTCATGACACTTTGGGAACCGTACTTCGACAACAAAAACGCAATGCGGAAGCAATCGCCGAATTCGAAATCTCACTGAGGAATTCGAAGAACCCGATCCCAACGCTCGAGACCATCGCAAAGATTTATGAGGATCTCGGGGAGAGAAACCTTTCGAAAGAATACCAACAACGCGCTGAGAGGTTGAAGCTCGATGCGCAAACAGAGAAAATCAAGACTCCCCCGCTGCAATAAAATACTTGGAAACCTCACTCTCGCGAACATCAACCCACCGCATCGATCTCCAAAAAACCGCATGCGACACTCCCTCTGAATTCGAATCCCCCTGCTCCGCATCAAAGGCTTGCGTCAACTGCTCCGGCATCCCACGCGTACTGATCACTAACAACTGATCGATTACTCGCACCTCACGCTCCAATAGATGCAACGTCTTGACCAATCGCGACAATTCCTGCCCACCCACTCTCTTCTCCCCACTGGCTATAGCCAAGCGTTCCTGCAAAAAAGTGGCTTGCGCCTTCGAAGCCACTCGGCATGCAACCATTGGGTCAGCATCTGATATCGCAACCGTTACCGCCCCCGTCGAACTAGCAGTGATCTGATGAACCAACGTGGCGACAAACTCCACCGCTCGGTCTTCCGCTTGCAACCGACGGGGTTCGTCAGCATTCCCTGAATCCGTCAAATCTAATAGCACCACCAACTCGCGATTGTCCGGTTGCTGAAACTGCTTGACTACTAACTCATCTCTCCGAGCTGAACTTCTCCAATGAATCCATCGTCGAGAATCACCTGAACGGTAAGCCCGCAAACCAAAAAAATCGCCCTCATCCGAAACCGATCTTGTCTGGCGCTGCCTCGAACTCGAATGGTGCTTGTGAAACAACTCCTTCCAAGCAGGAGTCAGTTTTCCAATCGCCGGTTGGACGATCAAATAATCGGAGTCTTTTTGTTCTAAAATTCCACGCATCAATCCCAACGGAAACCGAGTCGTAATTTCTATTCCAAGCCATCGATATCGCCCTCGACGCTGCGCGGTGACTTGATACCTTTGCGACCGATATGAATTCGCGGGCACTGTCTCATATAGCAATTGAATAGACTGCGAAGCGGAGTGTATGGTCGAGTGAATCGGCGCATATACCAGCCGATCCTGCACTAGCACCAACCAAGCGCCCAACCAACTTTTGCGATTCCGTAACGTCAGCTCCATTTCAAAGGGGCGACGCGATTGAATCGAACGCGGTAGCCGACGCTCAACCTCCAAATGCATCAATGAGCGAGAACAGACTCGCCAATGGATCAATATCATCCCGATCAATGTACCCGCAAGAATCACGAGCAAGTTGGCACTGCGCAAAGCAGCACCCAGCAGGATAAAACCGATCATGAACCAAAACTGCAAGCCCGCTCGGGTCAATCGCGTCCGCACTGGATTTGTCGCAGTCCGAAAGCCTTGGTAGGAACGCCCTAACGCACCCCAAAACCTTCGGACTCGCTTAATAAGACTCCACAGCGCTGCACGCATTGCGTTTATCGTTTCGTATTCATAAAGTCCAAGCCCCCGCCAGAGAGACTATCAAACTGGAACAGCTACCGACTCGAGACAACGCTGAATCATCGATTCTACAATACTTCGCTCTGAACCAGCCGCAAACCCGCGCGGCATTACACGGTGAGCTAAGACCCCCACAGCTAAACCCTTGATGTCGTCAGGAACGACATAGTCCCTCCCACTCAATAAGGCTTGCGACTGCGCTGCACGATACAAAGCCAACGCACCGCGGGTAGAGACACCAACCTGCAACTCATTGCTCTTGCGAGTCTTCTCGACGATGTCCTGCAAGTACTCTACCAATGAGTCATCAAACCGAATCTCCCGAACCGCTCCCTGCCACTGCTTGATCTCCGATAAACTAACCACCGAAGATAGCCCATCGACCGGCTCCCCTACGCGGTGAGTCCGCAAAACATTTCTCTCCGCTTCACGAGCGGGATATCCCAAGTCAATCCGCATCAGAAAACGATCTAACTGGCTTTCTGGCAACACGTAGGTCCCCTCGAATTCGAAGGGATTTTGGGTAGCAATCACCATAAAAGGGTCCGGCATCGGATAGGTTGTGCCGTCAATGCTCGCCTGCCGCTCGCTCATCGCTTCCAATAGTGCTGACTGGGTCCTAGGTGGAGCACGATTGATTTCGTCGCCCAAAACGATGTTTGCGAATATCGGACCCGGAGAAAACTTGAAATCTCCATTATGATAGATGCTGCTTCCCACAATATCGCTAGGCAACAAATCCGGGGTGAACTGCACCCGCGTGAACTTGCCGTCAATGCTCTTTGCCAAAGCTTTCGCTACCAAGGTCTTACCAACACCCGGTACGTCCTCCAGCAAGAGATGCTCACCTGCCAACAACGCAATGAGCGTCTTGCGTATCACCTCCTGTTTTCCAAGCACCACCGACTCGATATTTCGCTGCAGTCTTTGCAACCCTGAATGAATCGATGCGCTCATACAGTAAGCTATCCTAGATCAAAAGGACGAAAAAACTTAGAACGCCCAAATGGGGACGCCCCGATCACCAAACCACGCCCCGATCACCAAACCACCAAGTGCGGTTGCAACACAAACCCAGTCTTGTGCTGAATCAACTTCTGTGCCCGATCTAATAACGAAAGAACTTGCTCAGATGTCGCACCGGTATTCGCTGTGATGTAATTTGGGAAGGCCGAATTCATCTGAACACTCCCCTCTATCATCCCGCTAGCACCCGTTCGATGGATCAACTCCGCCGCAGATATTCCATCCGGATCAATAAAAGCTAAAGCCGAACGCGCCGGATAATTCGGCTGCTTACTACGCTTCAAAATCCAAAAAGTCTGCTCGCGTTTTGTTAATTGTCGCACATCTCCCGGTTGCAATGTAAAGGTTGCATCGAGAATCACCAACTCATCCAAACTACTGCGACGATGCGAAAAAGCTACCTCACTGCCCTCAACCTGTACCAAATTCCCGTCACGTGAAAGCAACGTAGCGCGAGTCAACCAAGTCCCAATATCCCCCTCGTCCGTGCTGCTGTTGTTCCGCAACGCGCCGCCAACGCTACCAGGAATACCCACCAAATGCTCCAACCCACCCAAGCCCGCTCCCACGCACTGCGTAATCAAATGCGCCAGTCGCGTACCCCCTCCACAACAAACTTGATGCCCGTCTACCTTGATCTTTTCAAAGGCCGGTGCGCTCAAATGCAACACCAACCCATCAAAGCCACGGTCCCGAACCAAAACGTTGGAACCACCCCCTAGCACCCGCAGGGCAACCCCTTGAGCATTGGCAAAACAAACCAATGCTTGTAACTGCTCAACATCCTTTGGCTCCGCGAAATACTTCGCTACACCACCGAGCTGCAACCACGTATACGGCCCCAACGGGACCTCTTCTCGTACCACACCCTGAAATGATTCAAACAGCATTTTCCGACGTTCTGCCCGTGGCTAAATAGAATCCCGCTCTCACCAGCCAGAAGATTACAGGACTACGCCACCCGCAATCTTCTCAAGCTACCAGCAGACCTCAGCCGGGGAACCAACTACCGCCGCGCTGGAAGTACCTCCGAAGCCTTCCGGATCAACTCTTTGACCCGCCGCTCCGTTTGAATCCCAGTCAAGGAAAATCGCTTCCAACCCGCGTCACTCTCACAGAAAACAACAATCTGTGGAAGCATCTTCCCCTGCATGACCTGACCAGCTAACTCCGGTTGATCGTCCTTGTCGAGATGTGTGTAGACCACCTCTCGCAAAGCCCCCGACTCCTGCATCGGCTCCATTGTATCGTGCTTCATGGTTTTACAAGCCGCACACCATTGCGCACCGACAAGAATTACAAGAGGTTTTCGCTCCTGCTGCGCCTTGCGATATGCCTCTTCATACGGAAGAACTTCCGATTCAGCCTCCGAACGAACCCGCCGTTCCGGATCCGCCCCAGAAACCAAACCTGCCATTCCAATCACAACAAGACTAAAGAAAGTCGCTGTTCGCAACATCTTTGGGACCCCTTTCCATGTTCGGGACAAATGCAATTTCCAACGCAACGACTGCGAGGTCCATCTCCCACCCCAGCTAAACTTTCGCCCCGACAAGCTGTCTCCAGCTCACCGAAACCCTGTCGCTAAAGCGATGCAGATTCGCTGCGTACCGCCCGACCCTACCATGCCTCGAGGAGTCGTATCTTGCGCCAGGAAACCCGTCTAAACCACCAAAACCACCCTGCGGCGACTTTGACAATTCCGAAGAATTTACCGACAAAGTAAAATCGAACGGCGTCCGATAAGTGGGGCCAGTATAGGGTGATCTACCCAAGCTTCAACCGCTCCATCTCCCCACAATCACCCTCCATCGCCCCGCAAACCACCAAGATTGCGTCGAAGTGTCGCAGTTTCTCTAGGTTGACTCGGGTTTGCTAGCAAAAGCGTCAGAATCGCTAAGTCCCCTCATACTAGCGACTTACAAGCCGACCCGCAGACCAAGCAAAACAGCTTGCAGCAGGAAAAGTAATGCAGTAAAAATTCCTGCAATTTCGTTGAGATTACTGAATCCCAGCCCCCTCTTTAGTATGGCGAAAAC
>JBEICB010000206.1:0-8541 GCA_040373655.1 Pirellula sp.
CCGGCGAACGGTGGCTACGGGTGCAAGGTGGATACCAATCCAAAACACTGCATGTTGCCTAGTGATTGGATTCGGTCGGTGTTGTCATGATTACGTCCACCGTCTGGCGAACGGTGGCTACGGGTGCAAGGTGGATACCAATGCAAAACACTGAAGGTAGCCACCTGCTGCCAAGCGGTGGATGTTGCCAGGAATATCTCCACCGTCTGGCGAACGGTGGCTACGTATGCAAGGTGGATACGTATGCAAGGTGGATACGTATGCAAGGTGGATACGAATGCAAGGTGGATACGTATGCAAGGTGGATACGTATGCAAGGTGGATACCAATGCAAAGCGTTATACTTGCTTGCGCATGCAGCAGTTCTTGAACTTCTTCCCTGAACCGCAAGGACAAGGATCATTGCGTCCCGCTTTTTCCGATCTGTTCCTAATGGTGATCGGCTCAGCTTCCGCGCTGCTAGCGTTACGGCCTGCCTGCTCAGCAGCTTGCATCTCCGCTTGCTTCTGCTCCATAAGCTTCTCCGCTAAAAGCTCTTTGGTTGCATCATAACTGTCGTGGCGAGCCGAAGTCTCCACCCAAGAGTTCGCAACCAAATCTTCATCGATTGCTTCCATACGGAAAATCACATCGGTTATCCGTTCGCCAATCGAGAGCCACATCTTCTCAAACAAGCGCATCCCTTCACGCTTGTACTCGACCTTCGGATCCATCTGCCCCATCGAACGGAATGAAACGCTCGAACGCACATGGTCCATCGCCAACAAGTGATCCTTCCAAGCGGAATCCAATGTCGAGAGCAAAACAGTCCGTTCCATGCGGCGAATTTCTGGATGGTACTTGTCGTCATATGCTTGATTAAGCTTGGAACGACACTCATCCTTTGTCCATGTAGCAACTTCCGTGGCATCCACACTCACGTCTAATTCGGATTGCATCCAAGACGCTAGACTTTGCGCGGAGTTCGACCCCGTGGCAAATTCAGACATCTTCTTGGTAGTATTCCTTCCGTAAATCGATTCGATTTTTTCGAGGATCGAACTCCAAACCTGCTGCGACTTGATCGCGTTTTCCCTGCTGATTTCAACAAGCACTTCAAAGGGATGCTCCGGATCCGCTTGAAGCTTATCAATCACATCATCACTCTGGAACCGACCAGCAGCCCAGGTCGCCAAGGCGGCACCGTTGATGACAAAATTGTTCGGGCCGGTTTGCTCGCGGAATCGATGGAATCCAACGAGGACGGGATATTGTGCCTCACGCTGTAAGTATGCGGACTCTGCCGCAGCAAGCATGCGTTGCTTGATCGGCTCTGGCTCAAGCCCCTTGAGATCGTCAAGCTCAACGCTGATCCCAAACTTGCTCTGCATCCACGAACAGAGCATCTTCAGCCCGTAATCCATATCGAGGAAAGCGTCCCCTTCGCTCAAATCAATTGCATCGATATAAGCATTGGATTTCCCGATGAACTCTTCGTCCATCCGATCTCGATCAATCTTCTTAAGCGCACTGACCGTATAAGTCGTGTTGAACCGATTGTTCACCCACTTAACCATCGCTTCCCAATTCCATTCCGATTGCTCTTCTTCGGCAGGAAGGTTTTCATCGATGGCATCGAGAATCTGCGTTTCGGCTGCCCGTTCTGCTTGATCCTTCGCATACGAAGTTGCAACCGAGGGTTCGACCCCTCGGAAGTCTTTGGCTTCTAACTGTACACCCAGGCGTGGACCGGCCCAGCGTGCGTACGATTCAGGCCCGAACATCGGATCGCAGAACTGCTCGACGTTGCTTTCGATCTGCTCCCGAAGCTGATGCATGACCAACTCGCGACAACTCTTTCCTTCAAGCACCTGCTGACGATAGGTGTACACCCGCTTGCGCTGATGATCCATGACTTCGTCGTACTCGAGCAAGTTCTTTCGGGCTTCGAAGTTTCGTTCTTCTACCTTCTTCTGAGCACCAGAAATCCGTTTGGACACATAAGGGCTCTCAATCGCTTCACCGTTACCCATCCCCATGCGCTGCATCATCGCTCGAACCCAGTCGCCAGCGAAGATACGCATCAAGTCGTCTTCAAGAGACAAGAAGAAACGACTGGAACCCGGGTCACCCTGACGACCGCAACGACCTCGCAACTGCAAGTCAATACGACGCGATTCATGCCGCTCTGTACCGATTACATATAGCCCGCCTAGGTCTCGAACCTTCTCCCCTTCGACGACCATGTTCTCCGAATCGCTGATCTGCTTGACCAACTGTTCCCACTCTTCCTTAGGAACATCCAAGCGAGTGGCGTATTTGTGCTGAAGTTGAGCCCAAGCCATCGTTTCGGGGTTACCACCGAGGATGATGTCCGTACCACGACCCGCCATGTTCGTCGCAATCGTTACCGAACCAATTCGACCCGCTTGCGCAATAATCTCCGCTTCCCGTTTGTGGGCCTTTGCATTTAGCACCTGGTGTTTGACCCCACGCATCTCCAATAGATGCGAAAGTTTTTCGCTTTTCTCAATCGTCACGGTACCGATAAGAATCGGCCGGCCCGAACGCTCGATGTGGTCGATCTCCGCACGAGGAATCTCGACGACTTCCTTCGAATCGGCCTTCGCAACCGTTACTAAACTGTCGTTTTCCTTAACGATCTTGCCAATGAGAAAACCTCGCTTGCGATCCTTAAACTCAATCGTGTCGTGCTTGTGCACTCGATCGATTTCATCCGCAACCGCCTCGTACTTCTCTTTCTCAGAAAGATAAATCGCGTCAGGGAACTCAATCCGCTGCAACCCTCGGTTCGATGGAATCGCGACAACACCCAAGTTGTAGATCTTGCTGAACTCCTGGGCCTCGGTCATCGCTGTACCCGTCATTCCCCCAAGCTTTTTGTAAAGCTTGAAGAAGTTCTGCAAGGTAATCGTCGCTAGCGTTTGTGTTTCGTCCTTAATCTTCACTCGCTCTTTAGCTTCAACCGCTTGATGCAAACCGTCCGACCACTGCCGACCCTCCATCAACCGCCCAGTGAATTCATCGACGATGATGATCTCACCCTCGCGATTCACGTAGTTCACATCACGCTTGTACAAATGATTCGCTTTGAGCGCATTGTCGATCAAGTGAGGCCATTCCATGTTGCCAACTGTGTAGAAACTCTCTACACCCGCCAGTCGCTCCGCCTCGCGAACCCCAGCATCCGTAAGATTTACGGTGTGGTCTTTTTCGTTGACAATGAAATGCTCTTCACGCTTTAGACCCTGCGCTACCCGATCCGCTTCGACATACTTCGACGAATCCCGCGTCGCTGGACCAGAGATAATCAGCGGTGTCCTCGCTTCGTCGATCAAGATATTGTCGACTTCGTCGATAATCGCATAATGCAAAGGACCCTGAACTTGCTGCATGTAACTCGGGAACTTGCCGTCCCCACGCGCCGCCATACGCATGTTGTCGCGCAAGTAATCGAAACCTAACTCGTTGTTCGTCGCATAAGTAATGTCGGCAGCATAAGACTTCTGCCGCTCGTCGTTCTCCATCCCACTCTGGATGTTCCCTACCGTCAAACCTAACCCCATGTACAACGGAGCCATCCACTCCATGTCACGACGAGCCAAGTAGTCGTTGACCGTGACCACATGCACCCCTTTGCCCTCCAAGGCATTGAGGTAGGCAGGCAAAGTCGCTACCAGCGTCTTACCTTCTCCAGTGATCATTTCCGCAATGTTGCCTCCATTGAGCACCATCCCACCGATCAACTGAACGTCGTAGTGACGCATCCGAAGAAAACGCCGCCCACCCTCGCGACACGTCGCAAAAGCCTCCACTAATATGTCGTCTAACGTCTGACCATCCGCTAACCGCTTGCGAAATCGAAAAGTCTGCTCGCGTAATTCCTCATCCGATAAAGCCATCATCCGTGGCTCTAATTCACCGACCTGCTTCGCCAACTCCCCATAACGCTTGATCTGCCGCGAATTGGCCGAACCAAACAACACGGTCAAGCCACGGTCTACGCCCGTCAGGACGCCATTGACTGCACTGGTTGTCCCTTCCCAGATTTTCTCGAGGAATTCCATAGTTATCTGTACGCCAATCAGAAGGAGAACACGAAACGGCTGAGTTTACGGACGGCCCACGAACAGCAATCCCCAAGGGCTCCAATGCCGGCACCCCAGTGGATTGTATGCTTTTTGCGGATTATTCCGAAGGCCAATCGGTCGGAGAGTACCGATTCCCAACCCCAGCGTCAATCGAAACCCTGAGGGTCCAAGCCGTCAGTTCGCCGATAGCAGAATAACAAAATCTTATTTTGATTGGCTTTTACAAACACTTTTTGAGTCCGCTTCGCGTGTGCTCCGAAGTACTGATGGACCGCGAAACATACCAATGCGATAGACGTGACATGGGTAACTTGAGTGTACCCTAACGTATTTGTCCTAGCTTAGCTCTTCTTCTACCACCCGCTCCAATTCATCGAGTGTCGCCACAGCCTGAATGCTCCTCGCTTGGATTTTCTCGTAACCGATCGACCGGAGAACCTCAAGGATTTCACTACAGGTCGGAAACTTTCGGCCACTGGAAACCTTATACCGCTCCAGGGCTTGCATAAACTCAATTTCATCGGCGGAATAGTCCCGTTCGCAAGTCGTCGGGTCGACTTGTTTACGCTTGGTGGACTTATGATACGTACGGTTCGGTGATGTTTTGAACATAGGGGATTTGGACTCTGACGATAAAACGAGTTAGGCAAAAGCGACGTGTTGACGCCCCTGCGGGTGCTTAATCGGCAAGCTTTGCCGACGCGTCAAAGATGCCCGCTGGTTTTCAAACCTCGAAGAAGACTTGAGCAGATTCCCCAAAAAAGTGCTTTTCCTTCCCAAACCTTCATGGAATGTAGCAACCATACGGAGTGTAACGAATGGTAAGATATTACCGCGATGTTCTCGCCCGAGGCTTCGCGCAACACTTCATCCGGGCACAGAAACCTGCTGGACTCTTTTTTAAATAGTGGGGAAACTACGATGACATCCAATCGTATCCGCGTTCGAAATTACAATAGATCAAGGCTCGTTCGAAGTGCATCGATGTTCTTCGGTAACTCGGCGATCCTTGCCGTGCTCGTTGCCATTGTTACCCCAAAGCTTTTGCGAGCCCAAGACGCTCCGGTACGCTATGGCGATATCCCCAGGGATTCGGTTGCGGTCGCCTCGCTGGAAGTCAGCCAAATGCGCGAAAGCAAAGCCTTCGCTGCATGGCCATGGGAAGTTTTTGACGTACTCTGCCGCGAACAATTCGGATTCCAACTCAACGACATCGAAACAATTGATGCGTCTGTGTTGATGCCCACCAACCAACCCGAATTTGGCCTTTCCATCCGAACTGCAAAACCGATGGATATCGCAGAACTTAGCGAAAAACTTGCAACCCCCACGGAATCAGCACCCAACGACAGCAACCTGCGATTCCGAGATATCCTCGATTATCCACTCTTGCGATTGGCTCAAAAAGATCCTCAACGAATGCTCATGGGTACTCAAGGCACTCTGCGCCGAATGCTAAGTACCCGCACCCAATTCGGTGGTGAATTTGTATCGTTGGTGCAAAAGAGTCCCTCCATGCTTCGTTTTGCCGTCAACACCGAACGGCTTCGTGACCTGATCATCTCACTCGTGCTGAGCCAACAACAAATGCTCCCTCCAGAAATGACGGAGGACATCATGCGTGTGATTGAACTCACCGACAATCTCATGATCGAAATCCGTCCTGACGCTCCCAACCCTTTGCATGTGACTTTCGGCACCAGCGGTGCTGCAGATACCGAGTTGCTTGCCAAATCGCTCACTCGCATCCGCGTCGAAGGTCTCGCACTAGCCAGAAGCACAGCTGAATCCGCCATCGAAAACGATCCATCCATGTCTGAAGATATGCGAGCTGCGGCACGCAAATACGGCGATCGCATCGTAAGTATGGTCACGGACGATAGTTTCTGGTCCGTCGAAAACGATCGTATCGTATTGCGAACCGAGGCGTCCATGATGTCGAGCTATCAAACCATCGGTGTGATGACTGGTCTGCTACTACCTGCCGTCCAAGCCGCCAGGGAAGCCGCCAGAAGAATGTCTTCTTCAAATAACATCAGGCAGATTCTCCTCGCGATGCTCAACTACGAATCGGCCTTCAAAAAACTTCCACCCCGCGCGATTACAGACGCAGACGGCAATCCGCTCCTAAGCTGGCGCGTAACCATACTACCTTTTATCGAAGAAAACGCTCTCTACAACGAATTCCATCTCGATGAACCTTGGGATAGTGAACACAACATCAAACTTCTTGATCGTATGCCCGCGATCTACCATCACCCATCCCATCCACCATCCAGTAACATGGCTAGCTACCTTGCTCCCTACGGTAAAGGAATCGGCTTGACCGAAAAAGGTTTACGGTTTCGTGATATTACCGACGGAACCTCCAATACCATTGCCGTTGTCGAAGTCGCACCGGGCAAGGGCGTGCCTTGGACCAAGCCAGATGACTTAGACGTAGAATCAACCCCAGTCGAAGGCTGGATGGCACCACAAGGTGCAAATGTTGGTTTCTTCGACGGTTCCGTGCGGATGTTCCCTCGAGTCCCGGATGAAATCATCGCCCCTTACTTTACGTTCAACGAAGGAACAATCCCACCTGCGTTGCCGTAAAGCCTCGGAAGCGCCCGCAGTTTGAGGAAACCCGTTGGGAGGAAAAGCCCTAATAAGCGGTCAGAAGGATGTCCTCTTCGATTGTTTTTTCAGTTATATTGGGGAAGGTTCACACGCTTCGACGGGTGAGGCGTGTGAACAACCTGTTCCCTCTTTTCTTCAAGGTACTGCGAATCCATGCCAGTAAGCGCGGACGTCTTGTTATCACAGCTATCTCATTCCATCCCTATGGCTTTCCCAATCATGGGTCCGATCCCACTAGGTGATGCGTCAGAGATCTTTAACATTGTCGGACAACTCTCTTACGTCGCCCTGGCGGCTGTGGCACTATGGGGTGCGTACTATGTCTTCCTTGTGCTGACCCGAGTCAATGCCAAGCGGTTCAAGACAGAACAACTGCAAGATGCGTTCGTCGATTCGGTTACCGATGATTTGCGACGAGGGAATTTTGATGCGGTGATCGGCAAGTGCGAAGGAAGCAAAAAAGCGTTACCGATGATGGTGTCGTACTTGTGCAAGCACCGTGCATTCGGAATGCAAAAAGCTCGACAAATGACACTCGATCGTTTTCAACGGGACGTCATCGCGGACTTGGACTACAGCATCGCTTGGATCGTTACCGTGATCAAAACTGCACCGATGCTTGGCCTCTTCGGCACGGTGGTCGGGATGATGGGTGCGTTCGGTAAACTGGCTTCTGCAACCAACGTCAATCCAACCGACTTGGCAGGTGACATCCGCGTGGCTCTTGAAACCACCGCTATCGGCTTGACGATCGCCATCCCGTTGGTCATGGCCATGGCTGCGATTCACAACCGAATCCGCCACATGCAAGACCTCGTCGGATCAGGACTCGCTCAAATTCTCGACGCGTTCAAGATCGGGATGGCCAAGGAAGAGCAACGAGCGAGTCGTCAAAGCGCGTAACCGGGAGGAAGCGACAGAGGCTCTCTTCATCGCGTTTCGCATCGCTCGGAAACCTATGTGACAATCGCTTAGAAACTTTGCCGTCGGAACCAAACCGATCGTCGTTCACTTCCGAGAATTCGATGGGGCTGAACCCTCGAAATCAGGCAACCGAGTTGTGCAAACAACGCAACCCTTGAAACCTTATCAAACAACTAGCGAATCCACCTTATGACAACGATCGATGATTCGTTCGAAGAAGAAAAGACGCAAGGTGCACCGGAGGACCTCCCTGTAGACCCCGCCTCTGAAGGGATTGCACCCACCGCACTACTGGAAGAGGAAGACGAAGAAGTCGTGATGGCAGATCGTCCACCCATGGACGATGAAATGGATATCACTCCAATGATCGACATGACCTTCTTGCTCCTGATCTTCTTTATCCTTACCTCAAAAATGACGGGTGAGAAATCCTACGAAGTTCCACCTGCCAAACACGGTAGTTCCATCGCGACAAAGAACTGTGTTGTGATCACCGTCGTTCGTGGCACCGGCGACAATGCAATCGTCTCGAAAGCCGACGGTGCGATCTTCTCCGATGACCCAGAACAGCAAGCCGCTGAAATCGCTGAGTACGTTCAACTGCAACTCGAGACCGGTGGTAAAACAGAAGTCCTCTTACGTGCAGAGGGGAACGTAACCGCGAAACAACTCAAGAAAGTCGAGCAGGCGATCGGTGAAGTTCTCGAGGAAGGCAAGATGATCAATCTCGCCGTTTCGGAGGTCGGAAAATGAGCCAAGTTCCTCCTCCGCAAATCGAAGAACCAGAAGAAATATCGTTCCCCAAGAAGGAACTGCCCAAGGACGACATGGACATGACCCCGATGGTCGACGTGACGTTCTTGCTCCTGATCTTCTTCATGATCACCGCTTCGTTCTCCAGCGAGAA
>JBEICB010000300.1:0-4979 GCA_040373655.1 Pirellula sp.
GGGGGGGCTTGGCCACGCCGGCACGAGCGGGGCCCCGCTTCGAAAGGGCTTTCATGAGTTCTTCGGTTACCTCGATCAAACTCATGCACACAACTTCTTTCCAACATTCCTCGACGCGAACGAAGGCACCTTTCAATTGGCAAACGTCGTTCCCAACGCATCTCCAGCCGGTGCAGGTGTTGCAACAGAACGTGTGGACGACGCAAGTGAACTGATACTCGAAGGTGCGTTACAATTTGTGGAGAGCCATCGAGACAAACCGTTCTTTTTATTCTTTTCATTGAATCTACCCCACGCGAATAATGAAGCAGGAAAGTTAGGCACACAGGAGTTTGGGTTCGGAAAGTACGCTTCAACCGACTGGCCGGACGCCGAAAGAGGATTTGCTCATTGTGTTGAGAAAATGGATCAGCAGATCGGAAGACTGGTAGATCGAATCGATGAATTAGGATTAGGAAACTCGACCGCTATCTTTTTCTCTTCCGACAACGGTCCGCATCATGAAGGTGGCCACAGCGATCGATTCTTCGAGTCCAGCGGTCCACTTCGTGGTTCGAAACGGGATTTGATCGATGGTGGCATTCGAGTCCCCACAATTGCTCGCTGGACGGGAACCATTACCCCGAATTCCACCACCGATCAGCTCGGTTGTTTCGATGACATTTTCCCCACCTTTGTACAACTTGCGGCTGGCTCCCATGAACCGCCAAAGGATTTACTCCCAGCCGATCTCACCGGCGTAAGTTTGGTCCCAACCCTTTTGGGAAAACCGGAAAATCAAGAACAACGCGATTCACTGTATTGGTCTTTTTATGAGGGAGCGATGGGCCAAGCACTACGCACGAAAGAGTGGAAACTTGTTGAACAACCGTACGGAAGTCCGGTTCGGTTGTACAACATCGGCGACGATTCCAAGGAACAGCACGATCTTGCGAATGACTATCCTGATCTCGTCCGCAAGCTCTGCGATAAGATGGCCCAAGCATACGAGCCGGGTGAAGGCCCATGGGTTTTGCGAGCCTCCAAAAAAGTTCAGGAAACAACAGAAACGAAGAAATAATTTACGTCGTTGCGGTCGGTTCCATCCCTAATAATTCCATCCCTAATAAGCAGACCATCGATAAAACCCTTGAGAGCTAAAACTGTGCTGACGAATCAATCTGCAAGTGAGTACCAAACGATCAATGTATCTCGGTTAGTCTTTGGAAGACTGCATAATCGAATCATGTTAGTTTCGTTTGTCATACTTACTTGCACAAACTTTCTCGTACAACGCAGTGAGGGGCAGGGGGGGGTAGCGGCGACCGCTACAGACACATGGACTGTGGGCTTGACCACTCAACGTCCAACCTCGGTCAATGCAATCAACTACCATCGCGAAACGGTACAAACGCAATGGGATCCGAAAAAGACCGCAGTGATCTTGTGCGACGTATGGGATTCACACCATGGGTTAGCTGCAGTCCGTCGGGTACGTGAAGTCGCCCCGCGTCTGGACTTGATCGCAGCAGCGATACGTGCTCGCGGTGGCACCGTAATACACGCGCCGAGTGACTGCACTAAGAATTACGAGAACCATCCTGCTCGAGAGCGAGCGCAGCGAATCGTCATTGCCCCAGATACTCCTGAGACCATCAGTGTTTGGTGCGACCAAATTGAATCGGAAACCAACGTTCCCTACCCCGTGGATCAATCCGACGGTGGGGAAGACGACGATATGGTCGAACATTTGCAATGGGCAGAGCGACTCAAGAGCATGGGGCGTGACCCCAAACGGCCTTGGATCCGTCAAATCGAAACCATCCAAATCGATTCAGAACAAGACTACATCAGCGAGTCGGGCAAAGAAATCTGGAACATTCTCAAAAATCGCTCCATCGAACATGTCCTACTCTGTGGCGTACATACCAATATGTGTGTACTTGGACGTCCCTTTGGGTTGCGACAACTCAAGCAACATGGGTTCGACGTAGTCTTGGTGCGGGACTTGACCGACACCATGTACAATCCCCAGCGGTGGCCCCATATCAGTCATTGCAGCGGTACAGATCGTGTCATCGATCATATTGAACGAGTCGTTTGCCCGACAACTACTAGCGATCAATTCCTTGGAGGAACCCCATTCCGATTTCTAGAAGATCAGCGAAAGCACTGGGTTGTCATGATCGGAGAAGATGAGTACCGAACAGAGACGACCTTGGTGCGCTGGGTCCAAGAACAACTGAGCAAGGACTTTCGCGTTTCCTTTGTATTCGCTCGAACCGATGCGCCAAATCAATTCGTAGGTCTCGAAGCACTCGCAGATGCCGATGCTTTGTTGGTAAGCGTTCGCAGACGCCCATTGCCACCGGCAGACCTGAACCGAATCCGCCAGTTCGTTGCATCAGGTAAACCCGTGCTGGGGATTCGAACGGCAAGCCATGCATTTAGTCTTCGCGGGAAAGCACCATTAGAGGGGCTCGCGGATTGGCCCGAGTTCGATGCCGAGGTCTTTGGTGGCAGCTACACAAATCATCATGGAAATGATTTGATCACTTCTGTTCGCGTCGAACCGCAAACCGATCATCCGCTGGTTTCGCACTCCGAGCGGGGAAAATTCCTCGACGAGAGCAAAGGGTCCTTGTACCGCGTATCGCCCCTGCGTCCCGGCACATCGGTACTTTGGTCCGGATCGATACCCAATACACCGAGCGAACCGGTCGCTTGGAGTTTCGTTCGCGATGATTCCGGCCGATCCTTTTATACGTCACTCGGTCACGAAAGCGATTTTGAAAACGATACGTTCTGCACCTTGTTGCTCAATGCTGCGTATTGGTTAACTGGCAGTCCAAACCGTGTCTCGGTGGCGGATGTCGAGCACCAGCAGCACATGGTCCGTCGAGGAAAAGGAAAACAGCGGTAATGGATCGTGAAAAATACCAACAGGTCGTCAACACTTTTTTCGACTGGAACCAAGAAGAGCTCACAAAGATCTTTTCGGAACTGCTCTCTGCGGTCGCCGCCGAAAAATCATTGACACCAGCGCAGATCATGAGCCAAAACTACGAAACGGCTCGCGACAATCCCGAGATCCATGAACGACCGGGTAACCTCAAAGATGCTCGCGACTCCATCTTTCCGTACTTCTGGGGAACCGACAGTTGGAACAATCCACTGCACCTTGAAAACGTTCGCGGTCCAGCGAACCAAGCGTCCTTGATCGGCGCGATCGCTTGCTTGCTCAAGAACCCCAACTTGTGCACAGATCGCTACAGCCAGCGGTCTAATGAGTTGGAAGTCAAAGCCATCACCGCTTTGGCGAATTTGATTTATTACCACACCGAAGATCCATGGGGTGTTTTCACTATCGGCGGCACGATTTCCAATCTCTATGGAGCAAAGATTGGACTTGAACGGGTCATACCCGGAGCAATGCAACGGGGAATCGGTCTGGAACGGGTCGTAGGAATCTGCTCACAAGCTGGACATTATTCAAATCAGACCATCGCTGGTTGGCTTGGAATCGGAACGGAAAATTCGATTGAAATACCGACCGATGAAAATCTTAGTATGCGAGTTGACTTGCTCGATGAGAAACTCGACGAGTTATATCGAGCGAAAACCAAAGTCGCTTACGTTTGCGCAACGTTTGGTACTACCGATGGTTTTGGGATCGACGACGTACAAGCGATCCGAGAATGTGTGGAACGTCAATGTTCAAAACATGGCATGCCAAGACCCCAGATTCATTGCGATGCAGCGGTGGGGTGGGCATTAAGCATGCTCACGGAATATGATCGCAACCTCAATCCGCTTGCATTCTCGCCGATGTTGCTCGATAGGATCGGGAAGATCCAGAGAGCAAACGTTGGATTGCGTTATGCGGACAGCGTTACCATCGACTTTCACAAGATGGGCCGCAGCCACTACCCGTCGAGCGCATTCATCGTCAACCGGCGAGAAGATTTAAAATACCTAGCCAGGAGCGTGCAGGACACCCCCTACTTTTCGGATGCGGATCCAAGGCGTGACCCCGCACTGTTCACCCTGGAATGCTCGCGACCAGGAATTGGCCCTTATGCCGTGATCGCTTCCCTCAACGGTATCGGACTCGTCGGCTGGCAGATGCTCCTTGGCAGAAGTATTGAAATGGCGGAGCTACTGAAGGAAAAACTCTCCAGGCTTGAGCATTGCAAAGTGCTCAACCAAGGAACGCTTGGTGCAAGCGTAAACTGGTGGGTTTTGCCCAAGGGTCGCAATGCCGAAGAGATATTTCAAAAGTTTGTTCGCAATGAATTAAGTCCGGAACAAAGGGAGCGATATCGAAAGGAGATCCGGCACTTGTTCGACAAGCGGCTTAAAATGATGGATCCACAGCTCGATGCAAGACTGGGCTTTACCACGAATTTCGGATACAGCCCCAACGGGTTTGAGCTACCAGCTTGGAAAGCCGTCTTTTTCAATCCAAAGACGACCGACGCGATGATCGAGCGCATTGTTGCCAGCATCGACGAACTGTAAGCATGAAATCTTCAGTCCAATGGTAGCGGCGGTGCGCGAGGAAATCGCTTCGTCGCACGGATGCATTGAAATGGGTACTGTGCCCCCCCCCGGAGCTCGCGTTTAACGGCTCAGGGTTTCGCGATCTTCTTTGCGTCTTGGCTACTTTGCGTGATACCGTTTGATGCCGGGGAGCAGGAGATTGGAAAAAGAGCGAGAGCGGGTGTTTGGGGAAGGCTAGGGGGGGACGGAAAGTGTGGCGAAGGTGGCAACTTCAGAAAAAATGATTTCGATGAGAATCCCGCAAAGTCTCCGGAAAACCTTAGAGACTGTAAAGATTTGCGGGTTATACGCCCGAAAACACCCCTAGCGATTCTCTGGATTGTTCCATCCAGGACAGCTCCCCGGGTGGGAAATGTCTTGACGGAGCGTCCCGACCGACCTAGACTTTTTGGCAGTAAAGTCCAACTAGTAAAAGACTTAGGTTGCCTTGAAGAGAC